>JBPEXS010000001.1:0-1296 GCA_052031325.1 Thalassolituus sp.
GAGGGCCTGAAAAAAGCGGAGTTTACTGAGTGTAAATGAGCATTTTTGAAGGCCCGATGACACATCCCTGACCACGCAGATAGTTTTCAGACACCTGCTTAAAGGAGATATAAATGGCAACAATTATCGACATCAAAGCCCGCGAAGTGCTGGATTCACGCGGTAACCCAACCATCGAAGCAGACGTCACTCTGGAAGGTGGTTTCTTCGGTACCGCCTGTGCTCCAAGTGGCGCATCGACCGGTACCCGCGAAGCACTGGAACTGCGTGATGGCGATAAAAGCCGTTACCTGGGCAAAGGCGTACTGAAAGCCGTTGCCAACGTCAACGACACCATCAAGCCTGCCCTGATCGGTATGGATGCACTGGACCAGCGTGCCCTCGACAACAAGATGCTCGAGATCGACGGCACGGACAACAAAGCCAACATGGGCGCCAACGCCATTCTGGCGGTGTCACTGGCGGCTGCCAAAGCGGCGGCGGCTGCAAAAGGCGTTGAACTGTACGAACACATCGCCGACATCAATGGCACCCCAGGCGTTTACTCTATGCCTGTCCCTATGATGAACATCATCAACGGTGGTGAGCACGCCGACAACAACGTGGATATTCAGGAATTCATGGTGCAGCCGGTTGGCGCGCCGACCTTCGCTGAAGCCCTGCGTTGCGGTGCGGAAATCTTCCACGCCCTGAAGAAAGTACTGAGTGGTAAAGGCCTGAACACTGCAGTGGGGGACGAAGGTGGTTTCGCACCTAACCTGGCGTCCAACGCGGATGCTCTGGCAGCCATCAAAGAAGCCGTTTCTGCCGCCGGCTACGAGCTGGGCGCTAACGTCACTCTGGCTCTGGACTGCGCCTCTTCTGAATTCTACAAAGACGGTAAATACGATCTGAAAGGCGAAGGTAAAGTCTTCACCGCTGAGGGTTTCTCCGACTACCTGTACGACCTGTGTGCAGAATACCCGATCGTTTCTATCGAAGACGGTCAGGACGAATCTGACTGGGACGGCTGGAAATACCAGACCGAAAAACTGGGTGCCAAAGTTCAGCTGGTGGGCGACGACCTGTTCGTAACCAACACCAAGATTCTGGCTGAAGGTATTGAAAAAGGCATCGGTAACTCCATCCTGATCAAGTTCAACCAGATCGGCTCACTGTCTGAAACACTGGACGCGATCAAAATGGCGAAAGACGCAGGCTACACCGCTGTGATCTCTCACCGTTCCGGTGAAACGGAAGACGCGACCATCGCTGACCTGGCAGTAGGTACCGCCGCTGGCCAGATCAAAACGGGTT
>JBPEXS010000010.1:0-1532 GCA_052031325.1 Thalassolituus sp.
CTGAACTGTGTGAGCAAGATCACACTATAAATTTCAGACAATAACGAAATACAATTCAGACAGTCACACTCAGCACAGAAGCGACTTACAGTTACTTTACACTCTGCCGACCGGTGATATCCCCCGGCCTCAGTACGTTTAACAATCCCGATATGACGGAGATTGGCCATGAGAATACTTTTTTCGCTGTTACTGCTGGCACTGCTCAGCGGCTGCTCGGACTCCGGCGATGGCCGCGCCATGGGCACTCTCGAACGTGGGCGCATCGTCATCACCGCTCCCGCTACCCAGACCATTACTTCGGTCAATGTTGAAGAAGGCCAGCCGGTAAAAAACGGTGACATCCTGCTGAGCTTTGATGCCGTTCAGGCCCGTGCCAGTCTGAACGCTTTGCAGGCACAGCTGGCGCAGACAGAGGCGTATCTCAGTCAACTGCAGCACGGCCCACGCAAAGAAACGATCGCTGCGGCCAGTGCTCAGGTGCATGGTGCTGAAGCCAGTCTTAACGAAGCCGGCATCAGCCTGCGGCGGGCAAAACAACTCCACCAGAAAAATCTCAATGCTCAGGCAGACGTCGACAGTGCTCAGGCGGCGTACGACAGTGCTGTCGCCGCCGTACAACAGGCACAGGCGCAGCTGGACGAACTTAAAGCCGGCACACGACCTGAAGAAATTGCTCAGGCTATGGCCGCAGCTGACAGCCTGAAAGCACAGGTACTGAGTGCAGAGAAGACCCTCAGCGACCTGACCCTGACCGCACCAGCCGACGCTGTAGTCGACGCCCTGCCCTGGCATGCGGGAGACCGGGTTACGGCAGGGACGACAGCCATCACCCTGTTGGCCGCCAACGAGCCCTACGCACGGGTCTATCTGCCCGCCAACCGACTTGAAGGACTGAGTGCGGGCAGTGAAGTCTCGGTTAAAATCGACGGTCTGGATCAGGCTCTGACCGGCACCCTGACCCGCATCCGCCCGCAACCCGCCTTTACTCCCTATTTCGCCCTGAATGAACGGGACCGCAGTGCACTGATGTACCTGAGCGATGTGCAGTTCAGCGGTGACGCACTGAAAACTCTCGGCTCTGTGCCCACTGGCCGCACGCTGGAAGTGCTGCTGCCATGATTGTCCGTACAGCGATCTGTATAAAAGAGAGCCGGACATGAGTAATCCGCAGCTGGCCATTGAAACGTCAGGCATGACCAAACGTTTCGGTGAGGGTTCTGGCAGCACGACGGCGGTCGATGATCTCAACCTGAGTATTCCGGCTGGGACTATTTATGGCTTTCTCGGGCCTAATGGCTGTGGCAAATCCACCAGCATCCGCATGCTCACAGGGTTGCTGAAACCGACTGAGGGGGAGATCCGCGTACTCGACTGCAACCTGCCTGAGGATGCAGAAACGCTGCGCCCACGCATCGGTTATATGACGCAGAAGTTCTCGCTCTATGACAATCTGAAAGTGATCGAGAACCTCGACTTCGTCAGCCACATTTATGGACTGACCGGCACCCTGACCCGCATCCGCCCGCAAC
>JBPEXS010000100.1:0-1043 GCA_052031325.1 Thalassolituus sp.
AGCACACAGTTCTCACCGCAGAAGCGCTCAGCTGAACTGCGCCGGCAGTGGGGCGTAAAAGACGATGACCTTGTGCTGCTTTATGTCGGCCGGATTGCCGCTGAAAAGAACATGCAGCTGGTCATAAAGACCTGGAAACACCTGAAAGGCAGCAACGACCGCGTACGTCTGGTACTGGTGGGTAATGGCCCGGAGCTGGATAACATTCAGGAGCGTTACCCAGAGGTTATCTGCGCCGGCGTCAAGCGGGGTGAAGAGCTGGCCACCTACTATGCCAGTGGCGATATTTTCCTGTTCCCAAGTCTGACCGATACCTTTGGCAATGTGGTCACCGAAGCGCTGTCCAGTGGTCTGGCGCTGATCAGTTTTGACTACGCCGCTGCCCACGAGCATACCGAACACAACCGCAGTGCCATGCTGGCACCCTTCGGAGATGAAGAAGCCTTCCTCCGTTCAGCGGCCTCTCTGCTGGAGCGTCCGAATCTGCTCAGCCAGATCCGTCAGTCAGCACGCAACATTGCTCTCGGCATCTCCTGGGACAGCATAGTCGATGAATTCCTGCAACACCTGTATTCAGCACGTACCTTGAGGGTCACCCATGGAACTAAGCAAACGTCGTCAGCAAAGAGCCGAGTTTCTGTTTAAAAAAGCAGACCTGTTCGAGCTGGCCCTGTGCCAGAAAATGAATCGTCTGGGTCACCTGCGTGCGATCCGGTTGTTTTTTAAGGGCGTCAGCCGTCTGGGGGATGGCGTTTTCTGGTATACCCTGGCCTTGTGTCTGCCATTCGTTACGGGTATTGAAGGCGTATTTGCGATTGCTCATATTTTCACAGCCGCACTGGTCTGCGTCTTTATCTACTCGCAACTGAAGAACCGCCTGGTTCGCCAGCGTCCGTTTATTTCTTTCCCGGACATCATGGCTCATACCGCACCCCTGGATAAGTACAGCTTTCCATCCGGTCACACCATGAACGCCGTAAACTTTGCCATCCTGTTCAGCTGGTTTTTCCCGGCGCTTTTATGGATTGTGGTTCCCTTTGCTG
>JBPEXS010000101.1:0-5074 GCA_052031325.1 Thalassolituus sp.
GTGTAAGTTGAGAATCCGCATTCGTGGTTCCATATCATGGGGCCTGTCTGCAGGAATAACACAGACCCGTTATCGGCTAAAAGTTGCTCAGACAAAGTGCAGAGAGAGATGCCTGCCCGGATGTTGCTGTTGTAAATTCATTCCGGGCTAAACTGACTCTCAGCAGGCCCATATGCTTAGTGTAGTCGGGCCGTAGAAGCGTGTATCATACAATATCCTGAAGTCACCGGGAAAACCTGTGATTGCTCAGGGGTAAAATGATCGACCGGAGCAGCACAGCATGCAGGATTATCAGAAAAAATTTATCGAATTTGCCATCCGTTCAGGCGTTCTTCGCTTTGGCGAATTCACTCTCAAGTCAGGGCGTGTCAGCCCATATTTTTTTAATGCAGGCCTGTTTAATTCAGGCGCGGCTCTGGCCAGTTTGGGACAGTTTTACGCCGCGGCACTGGAAGATTCCGGTGTTGAATACGACGTTGTTTTTGGCCCTGCTTATAAGGGTATTCCCCTTTCTGCTGCACTGACCATTGCCTTATCAGAGCATTATAAAAAGGATATACCTTATACCTTTAATCGCAAGGAAGCGAAGACACATGGTGAAGGCGGTAGCCTGGTTGGTGCACCGCTGGAAGGTCGTATTCTGATCGTTGATGACGTGATTACCGCGGGTACTGCCATCCGCGAAGTGATGGAGATCATCGCTGCCCAGCCCAAGGCGCAGGCCGCGGCGGCCCTGATTGCACTGGACCGCCAGGAACGTGGCCAGGGTGAATTGTCCGCTATTCAGGAAGTAGAGCGCGATTTCGGAATTAAAGTCGCCAGTATTGTTGGCCTGAATCAGGTGCTGGATTACGTTTCCGGTGATCCAGAACTCAAGGTCCATGCCGATGCCATCAGCCAGTACCGTGATCAGTACGGTATTGCCTGATCAGAGAACAGGTTGCTCATGCTTCGTATTCTGTTAAGTCTTCTGCTTATTATGACCTGTACCGCTCCTGCTTATGCAGGAGGCTACCTTTACCGTTTTAAGGTTGAGGGCCGTACCGTCATTAAAGATTACGTACCGGCCGAACTTGCACCTCTGGGGTATGAGGTGCTGGATAGCCGGGGCATGGTGATCCGCACGGTGGCACGTGAGCTGACCGCCAGCGAAATCGCTGAGCGCGAGCGCAGAATTGCTGCCGAAAAGGCCCTGGAAGCCCGCAAAGAAGCACGCCGCAAACAGGATATGGACATACTGCGGCAGTACACCTCAGCGACGGATATCTCGCGCTCTCTGAAGCGTAAAGTGGATGATATGCGCTCTCAGATTGCCCAGCAGGAACTGCTGCAGCAGGATCTCAGAAATAAACTGGAACAACAGCAGGGGCGTGCAGCGGGTCATGAACGCAATGGTCGCGAGGTTCCGGATTCCTTGCGGGTGGACATTGAGCGCCTGCAGAAAGGTCTGGCAGATATTGATGCCGGAATCGCTCGCCGGGAAGCCTCCATCAAGGTTCTGGAAGACGATTACGAGCAGTTGTTCTTCCGCTTCCGGGTGTTGCACGTGTACCCGCCGGGAACTCTCGAGGAAGATGTTGATCCGCAGCGTCTGCCTGCGGATGCCCGCAGCGCTGGTTCAGCATCCGCTCTGCAACAGCCGCCACAATAAGGGCGGCCCCACCAGGTTTACCAACAGGGCTGTCGGGTCGGCTGCAGCTCAGTAAGTGTTTTTCCGCTTCTGTTTTTCCGCTTTTTGCCAGGCTATCCGTCAGGCCCTGAGGCCTGTTGCAGAGTCATCTGGCTTCAGGGCATTTCCAGCGTTTTCTCATCCAGCAGAATACGGTTCAGCAACTGCCATTGCTGATCCCAGAATTCAGTCGGGCGGTCGTTGAATTCACTGCGTACGTACTGACGGATACGACCTTCCAGAACCGCGGTCAGCAGGTTCGCAAGGGCGCTGACGCTGTGGTTCGCTGCATGCTTGTCTTCACGCAGTTCGGCTTCACGCAGGATCTGCTTCAGTTGAGTTTCAATACGCTCGAAAACCTGTTGAATACGCTGGCGCAGGCGGTCAGTTTCTCCAGACAGGGCGTCACCGGTCAGCAGACGGCAGATCCCCGGATTCTTTTCCGCAAAGGTCAGAATCAGAGTGAGCATTTTTTCACAGCGACGGTCGGCCTCAGGAAAGTCGCGCAGAATCATGGTCACGCGGCTGAAAATGGTCTCTTCAATAAAGCTGATCAGGCCCTCGTACATACGGGCCTTGGATGGGAAATGCCGGTACAGTGCCGCTTCTGATACGCCGACTTCTTTTGCCAGCCCGGCGGTGGTGATACGGCCACCCGGGTTGGTCTCCAGCATGTGTGCAAGCGCCTGGAGTATCTGGTCGCGACGGCTGATTTTTTCCGCTGTATCCGTGGTCATGCCGACTCCTGAGGAATGCTCGAGCGGCGATTGGTGATCAGGGTACCGACACCAACATCCGTGAACAGCTCCAGCATGGTGGAGTGTGAAACCCGGCCATCGATGATGTGGGCGCTGACGACACCGGCGTGAACCGCATCGAGGGCACACTGAATTTTCGGCAGCATGCCGCCGTAGATGGTGCCGTCGGCGATCAGGTCGTCGACCTGCTGAGTGGTCAGGCCGGTCAGTACCTTGCCTTCTTTGTCCATCAGACCTGCAATGTTCGTCAGCAGGATCAGCTTTTCAGCACGCAGTACTTCCGCCACTTTACCGGCTACCAGGTCGGCATTGATGTTGTAAGACGCGCCGTCGTCACCGACGCCAATCGGTGCAATCACCGGGATAAAGTCACTGTTGGTGAGCATATCCAGCACCGAGGTGTTGATGTGTGAGACTTCACCGACGTGGCCGATATCAATGATCTCCGGCTTCGACAGCTCGGGCGATTTCTGCGTAATGTGCAGCTTGCGCGCGTGCAGTAGCTGGCCGTCTTTACCGGTCAGGCCGATGGCTTTACCACCGTTCTGATTGATCAGGTTGACGATGTCTTTGTTCACCAGGCCACCGAGCACCATTTCCACCACGTCCATGGTTTCCGATGTGGTCACCCGCATGCCATTCACAAAGTGACTTTCAATGTTCAGTTTTTCCAGCAGGTTACCGATCTGAGGGCCGCCACCGTGAACCACAATCGGGTTGATGCCAATGAGTTTGAGCATGACCATGTCGCGGGCGAAGCTCTTTTTCAGACCTTCATCGATCATGGCATTACCGCCATATTTGACCACGATGGTTTTGCCGACAAAGCGCTGCAGGTAAGGCAGAGCCTCACTCAGAACTTTGGCGGTATTGAGGGCGCTTTCACGTGTCAGGGGCATGCGGATTCCTGCAGCTGGATCAATTTCAGGCCGCGATTATAGCCCGATCGGCACATGGCCTGCTATGGCAGGCCGGTGACAAGGATCAGAAGGGGATGTCGAGATCCGGTGCTTCGCGCTTCAGTGCCTGGCGGAATGCTGCCTGAATGCGCAGTATGGTTGACTGTGTACTGCCGGCAAAACGCAGCGTCAGTTTGGGTGTGGTGTTGGAAGCCCGGATCAGGCCCCAGCCGTCGGTGTATTCGATGCGCAGTCCGTCGATGTCTGTGGTTCTGGCGTCGGCCTGCAGGGTATCGTCATGGCGCAGTGCTTCGATCAGTGGGAACTTGCGTTCTTCACCGGTTTCCAGCGTTATCTCATCGGTACTGACATCCGCCGGGAAGTCACTGAAAACATCCGCCACGGTGGCACCGGAGCGGGCTGACAGTACTTCCAGCAGTCGTGCCCCGTTATACAGGCCATCATCAAAGCCATACCAGCGATCATTGATGTAGAAATGACCGCTGTATTCGCCACCCACCACCGCGCGCAGCTCATGCATTTTCTGTTTCATCATAGAATGGCCGGTCTTCCACATGGTCGGGCGGCCACCGACACGAGCGATAAATGATGACAGGTAGCGGGACGATTTAACGTCGTACACCACATCGCGGCCAGGGTTGCGTGGCAGTATGTCTTCGATCAGCAGCATCAGGATGTGGTCCGGAGAGACGATGCGCCCCTGGTCGTCGACCAGGGCGACCCGGTCACCATCGCCGTCGAAGGCCAGCCCCAGGTCAGCACCGTATTTCAGTACCGACTGGCGCAGGTCCATCAGGTTTGCCGCGATCCCCGGGTCCGGGTGATGGTTCGGGAAATCGCCGTCGATGTCGCAGTACAGGGGTACAACCTCAGCGCCCAGCGCGCGGAACAGAGATTCGGCTGCCGGACCCGCAACGCCATTGCCGGCATCAATCACCACCGTCATCGGGCGGTGCAGGCTGAGATCCGTGGTAATGCGTTTCAGATAATCGTCGAGGAGCGGCTTCTCTGTGACCAGGGCCGTGGTATCTGTGACGTAACGCCCCTGCTGAATCCGCTCCTTCAGATGCTGAATTTGTTTCGCGGTTAACGGCTGGCGGGCGACCACGATTTTCATGCCATTGTATTCGGCCGGGTTGTGACTGCCTGTGATCATCACACCGCATTCAGTGTCGCTGACGTGAGTGGCGTAATAAAGAACACCCACAGGAACCTGACCAAGACGGTTAACGTTGATGCCTGAACGTAGCAGACCTTCCTGAACGGCATTTGCCAGATCCTGGCTGCTGTGGCGGCCATCCCAGGCGAGCTGTACCTTGTGAATGTCTTTTTCTTTAAGCTCAGAGCCGAGAGCACGGCCAATCAGGGTGGCGACTTCGGTTGTCAGCTCATCTTTTACCAGCCCGCGGATATCGTAAGCACGGAAGATATGGCCGGGGATGTCGGTGCCGGGAATCTCTTCGGGCAACGCCAGCTCTCCCGATAATTCTTTTGGCTGCTCATCGGAAAATTCAATGGCTGGCAGCTCTTTTGAGGTGCTGGGTTCTGCATTCAGGTCAGGCGTTGTTGCAGACTCAGCGACACTGACCGGTAACTCGCCATTGGGCTTGTCTTTTCCTTTGTCAGTGCCCTTGTCATTCAGGCCGGCAAAGAATTCGTCGGTGATGGGCGATGAGTCTCCGGATGTCTGTGACGTCTGGCTGACGGGGGATACCAGACTGTGAATC
>JBPEXS010000102.1:0-1986 GCA_052031325.1 Thalassolituus sp.
GAACAAAGAAGGTAAAGAAGATTGTCACGGCGCCCCACTGGGTGACGATGAAATCGCTCTGACTCGTGAGCGCCTGGGCTGGAAACACGGTGCATTTGAAATCCCGTCTGAAGTTTATGCCGGTTGGGATGCCAAAGAAAAAGGCACCGCCTCAGAAAAAGCCTGGGATGAGAAGTTCGCGGCTTACGCTGCGGCTTACCCAGAGCTGGCGGCGGAATTTACCCGTCGTATTAAAGGCGACCTGCCCGCTGACTTTGCGGCTAAAGCGCAGGCTTACATTGAAGAATGCCAGGCCAAGGGGGAGACCGTTGCTTCACGTAAGGCGTCTCAGAATACGCTCAACGCTTTTGGTCCGCTGCTGCCAGAAATGCTCGGCGGCTCTGCTGACCTCGCCGGTTCTAACCTGACACTGTGGAAAGGCTCTCAGGGCGTTAGCTCCACCGATGCCTCCGGTAACTACCTGTTCTACGGTGTGCGTGAATTCGGTATGAGCGCCATGATGAACGGTATCGCCCTGCACAAAGGGTTTGTGCCTTATGGTGCGACCTTCCTGATGTTTATGGAATACGCCCGTAACGCCGTGCGTATGGCCGCTCTTATGAAACAACGCAGCATCTTTGTGTATACCCACGACTCTATTGGCCTGGGCGAAGATGGCCCAACTCACCAGCCAGTTGAGCAGATTGCCAGCCTACGCCAGACGCCAAACATGCAGACCTGGCGTCCGTGTGACACCGTTGAGTCAGCCGTGAGCTGGAAGTCAGCCATTGAGCGTAAAGACGGCCCAAGCGCACTGATCTTCTCGCGTCAGAATCTGGCACACCAGGCGCGTGACGCTGAGCAGGTTGCTGCGATTGCCAAAGGTGGTTATATCCTGCGCGACTGTGAAGGCACGCCAGAGGCCATCATCATTGCGACCGGTTCTGAAGTTCAGCTGGCGGTTGAAGCGGCTGAGCAACTGAAAGAGATTCAGGTCCGTGTTGTCTCTATGCCGTGTGCCGAGCTGTTCTGTGCTCAGGGTGCGGAATACATCGAACAGGTTCTGCCTGCCGCTGTGACTGCCCGTGTCGCCGTTGAAGCCGGTATCAAAGACTACTGGTATAAGTTCGTGGGTCTGAACGGTGCCGTGGTCGGCATGGACACCTTTGGTGAATCTGCACCAGCTGGCGACCTGTTCAAGCACTTCGGTATCACCGCCGAAGCTGTGGCCGATGCAGTGAAACAAGTCGCTCTGTAAGACGCACGTCACTGAACAGAAAAAGGGGCCGCTGGCCCCTTTTTTATTGCCTAGATGCTCTCTGTCTGGCGCTGTGCAAGGCCTCATTCCTCATGCTTAATATGATCTTCAAAAATGGACTAAATCAGGCGTACACGGGCTGTCAGAGACACCAGAAACGCCGTTGACCAGCCAATCATCAGAAACCCCGCAGCCGACTCAATCGCCGCCAGCATCCGCCATTCGACCAGCACCACATCACCAAAGCCAACCGTGGTGAAGGTTGAGGTGGAGAAATACAGTGCCTCTTCTAAGGTGTCGAATTCCCCCAGTGCCATATACACAGCCGCAAACAGCCAGATCTCCAGCGTGTGCGCCAGAAACAGCCCCATCACCACCGCCATAATGGCCAGACCCTGCCGCCAGACCGGAACCCTAGTCATCCTGTAGTGGTGGCTACGGTCACGTATAAAGGCCGTAAGGAAGGTCAGAGCGATAAAGTGGATCAATGTGACGGCCGGAACCAGAAGCAGGCTGAGACCGAGATTGTGGAGCAGATGGGTCATAAGACACCCTGAGTGACAGGTTATCTTTTAAGAATAGCGCCTTGGACGGGAGTGGTATGTGATGGGGGGCGGGGTTTGGGGGGAATTTGATTGAGCTGAGGCTCAGATGAGTTGATGGGATGCATACGGAGCACTTGTCAGTTTCTGAAATGCAGTTCGAACCATTTTTAGTGGATCTCGCGGCTCGTCGGCGAGTCCCACAAG
>JBPEXS010000103.1:0-1444 GCA_052031325.1 Thalassolituus sp.
ATGTTGATCATATTCCGGCTACCTCGTAAGTGTCCTGCGCAATCATGTATTCCTCATCAGTGGGTATCACCATGATCAGAGGGGAATGATCGGTGCTGATGCGGCCGCTGTCGTCACCGTGACAGCCGTTCAGAGTGTCGTCGAGTGTGGCATTGAGACTCTGCCAGGCGTTTATGACCCGCTGGCGGATACCGGCAGCATGCTCGCCGATACCACCGGTGAAAATGATGGCATGGGTTTCTGGCAGGCTGGCGGACAGTGCCGACATCTGGCGGGCAATACGGAAGCAGAACGCATCGATAGCCCGGGTCGCGGCTTTATTGCCATCCTCTTCAGCTTCCAGCAGGCTGCGCATATCGTTACTGATGCCAGACAGACCCAGCAGGCCGCTGCGTTTGTTCAGGGCCTCCAGAACGTCATCAGCAGACAGGCAGGTCTCACGCATCATATGCGACTGTAACCCCGGATCAATATCACCGCTGCGGGTACCCATGATCAGGCCCTCCAGTGGCGTCAGGCCCATGGTGGTATCAACAGACTGGCCATTACGCACGGCACAGGCACTGCAGCCATTACCCAGATGGGCAATCAGCAGATTGAGGCGATTGGCTGGGGTGTTCAGCCGACGGCTGGCCTCGGCCGTGATGTAGCGGAAGCTGGTGCCATGAAAGCCGTAGCGGCGCACATGCTGATCTTCGTACCAGGCATAAGGCACACCGTATAAATAAGCTGACTCCGGCAGGGTCTGATGAAAGGCGGTATCAAATACGGCGACATTGGCCACGCCGGGGAACAACTCACGACTGAGTTCAATACCCATCAGGTTCATCGGGTTATGCAGGGGGGCCAGTTTCGATAATGGTTTCAGTGTCTGCAGAGTCGATTCGTCCATCAGGCTGCTCTTGCTGAAGATTTCACCACCATGTACGACCCGGTGGCCAATACCCGCCAGCCCTGATAACTCGGCTTTGCAGGCATCGCTGAACGCCAGCAGGGCATCTCTGTGAGAAAGGAAACCGGACTGTGAGTGAGTCACTGCACCATCAATGGTGAGTCTGGCGTCATCGGAATCCAGTCGTTCGGCCAGAGCGTTCAGAACCGGTTTTGAATTTCTTTTGTCCGGGTAGAGCGCCAGTTTTACCGAAGAGCTGCCACAGTTAATGACCAAAACAGGCTGGCCCATGCATTTTCTCCCATCGTTTGCGTTTTCTGTCAGGGGCTATGATAGGTAACAAGTTCCATCCATAACACCGTCTGCATTCAGGTTTCCGAGCGCGGAAAGATAAAAAGCCGGTTAAAACGTTGGTTTTATGACGTAAGAAGCACCCGTTTTGCACGGATTTCCGTCATACAGTAAAAAAGCGTTAAAAAATATAAATTTCGTGCAAAAAGCCGTTATTCTGCCGATAACTTAGTGACAAAGTTATTCACCGGGTATATGCCA
>JBPEXS010000104.1:0-5356 GCA_052031325.1 Thalassolituus sp.
GGGCTGGTGACGTTGATTTCGGTCAGGTTGCTGCCGATGACATCGAGCCCGACAAAATACAGACCACGGGCTTTCAGATCAGGACCTACGATGGCGGCGATGCGCTTGTCGTCCTCACTCAGTGGCTGGGTGACACCACGACCTCCGGCGGCCAGATTGCCACGGGTTTCTCCCGTCGCCGGAATCCGTGCCAGACAATACGGCACAGGTTCGCCGTTGATCATCAGGATGCGTTTATCACCGGCCGTAATGTCGGGAATAAAACGCTGTGCCATGATCTGCTCCGCACCGTGACTGGTCAGTGTCTCGATGATGACACTGACGTTCGGGTCATCGGCCTTAAGGCGGAAAATGGAAGAGCCGCCCATGCCGTCCAGCGGTTTGAAAATCACATCGCCGTGTTCTTTATGGAAACGTTTTAACAGGTCCGCACGACGGGTGACGATGGTCGGTGTCATCAGGTCGGGGTAGTCAGTCGCGAACATCTTTTCATTGCAGTCGCGCAGGCTGGCCGGGCGGTTGGCCACCAGTACGCCGTCTTTTTCTGCTTTTTCGAGAATGTAGGTGCTGTAGACAAATTCACCGTCAAACGGCGGGTCTTTGCGCATCAGGATGATGTCGAGTTCTGCCAGCGGCTGGTCCTGGAATTCGCCCAGGTCATACCAGTGCTCCGGATCCATCTGTACCTTCAAGGGAGCCATCAGACCAAAGGCCCTGCCATTCTGCACAGACAGGCCATTCTGCTCCATATACCAGAGTTCCGCGCCAAGGGTCTGTGCGGCATTCAGCAGCGCCAGTGAAGTGTCTTTTTTAAAAGCGATCCCGCTGATGGGATCCATAACAATGCCAAGTCTGATAGTCATGGTGGCTCCGGTCAGAGTTTTCCGGAAGTGATCTCCCCCGGAAGCAGGTCAGAGGCTGGTTGGCCTGACCCGTGATTGTATGGTACAAAATGTTCCGGTGACCCTGAAACAGCCTGCCTGATAATCTGTGTTCCAGAGGTGGCTGGTGCATTCATAGTAATAACAACAACGTTAGTGTCCGGAAAGGTGTAAGCCACGGTATGTCCGAAAACATCAGTAATGTAAAAGTCATGGTCATCGATGACAGTAAGACCATCCGCCGTACAGCGGAGACTCTGCTGAAAAAAGCTGGATGCGAAGTGGTGACTGCCAATGACGGTTTTGAAGCGCTGGCAAAAATTGCAGACACTAACCCCGATATCATTTTTGTCGACATCATGATGCCGCGGCTGGACGGGTATCAGACCTGTGCTCTGATTAAAAATAACTCCCGTTTTAAGTCGACCCCGGTCATTATGTTGTCCAGTAAAGACGGCCTGTTTGATAAGGCGAAAGGCCGGATTGTCGGCTCAGATAAATATCTGACCAAGCCCTTCAGTAAAGAAGAGCTTCTTGGCTCAATCCGCCAGTATGTGAAATAAAAGGTGTAATTAATATGGCGCGCATCCTGGTTGTGGATGACTCCCCGACGGAAACTGAAGCCTTCCGACAGATTCTTGAGAAAAACGGTCATGATGTGCTGAATGCTACCAATGGCGCCGATGGAGTGGCGGTAGCACATCAGGAAAAACCGGATCTCGTCCTTATGGACATTGTAATGCCTGGCCTTAATGGTTTTCAGGCAACCCGCCAGCTGACCCGCAGTCAGGAAACCAAGCATATTCCCGTGGTTATTGTGACCACCAAAGATCAGGAAACAGACCGTGTCTGGGGTAAGCGCCAGGGGGCGTCTGGTTACCTGGTCAAGCCCGTTACTGAACAACGTCTCTGCGCCGAAATTGATGCGCTGCTGGAAGGCGGAGAAGGGCTGATATGAATCCGTTTGCGCTGCTGGCTGACATTGACCGTCGTTGCCGGGCGCACGCGGCGGCATTGCCGCAGCCGGTGGAAAACCTGCCGACCTGGCGTGGCGTTGGCTTTATGCTGGGCGGCCGCCAGTACGTGACCGAAATGGATAACGTCAGCGAAATCATTCAGCCACCGCATGTGACGCCGGTTCCCGGGGTTCGTGACTGGGTGTTGGGTGTCGCCAACGTACGTGGGCGTCTGGTGCCGGTCAATGACCTGTGCAGTATGCTGGGGATTACCTCGCGTGCCGGGCGCAACAATCAGCGTGTGCTGGTGGTGGGTCGTAAAGATTTCCGTACCGGCCTGTTGGTGGATGCGGTGCTGGGGATGCAGAGTTTTCTCATCAGCCAGAAAATGACAGGAATTCAGGTGCCGGATGAACTGGCTCCCTGGACCGATAGTGGTTTTGTCCGTGATGGACAGATATGGCCGGAGATTGAACTGGATACCCTGGTTGAATCACCGGCTTTTCTCGATATCGCGGTGTAAATTTTACGCACGGCAAAAGAATAAAAATCCGAGACTGCGAATGCAGAACAGAATGCAGGAAAGTGGAGTAACTCATGAGTGACAATACGGCGGGGAATTCAAACGGCGGTCTGGCCGGTCTGCTGGTGGTTTTTCTGTTGGGGTTCATTGGTATCACCATCTGGGTGAACTACCTGGCAAATCATGATGAACAGTACACAGAACACGCCGGTGAGCTGCGGGTTCTGTCTCAGGAAATGGCGAAGAACGCGGTAGAAGCGGCCGGTGGTAAAGAAGAGGCCTTCGCTGAACTGCGTCAGTCGCGTGACAACTTCCTCCTGCACTGGGGCTATCTCAACGACGGTAACTCTACCACCAACCTGCCGCCATCCTCGCAGGCCGGTATGTCGGGTGTGGCTCAGACCTGGGCCATTGTGCGGGCGGATGCGGACACCATCATCCGTGCCGAAGAAGTGGTTCTTTCTGTCCACAACGTAGCCGACCTCCTGTCTGAAACCATTCCACAGCTGCAAGTTGAATACGACGACGTCGTTGATATCTTGCTTGAAAGTGGCGCACCGGCTGATCAGGTGGCCGTTGCCCAGCGTCAGTCCTGGCTGGCAGAACGTATTGTCCGGTCGGTAAACAAAGTACTGGCCGGTGGTTCAGATGCGGTGATGGCGGCGGATGCGTTCGGTCGCGACGCTGCGCTGTTTGGCCGGGTACTCCAGGGTATGGTGGAAGGCGACATCGCCATGAACATCACTCCGGTGACCAACGAAGATGCGCTATACAGCCTTGCGGGTATCTCGGAAATGTTCAGCTTCGTTTCCGGTTCTGTGGATGAAATTCTGGCAACGTCGCCAGAAATTTTCACTGTGCGTGAGTCAGCCGATAACATCTTCTCGAACTCCCGCACGCTGCTGCAACAGACGTCAGCACTCACCGATGAAATTCAGCAGAACGCCAGTCAGCGTAACCTGTATCAGTACATTGGCTACGCCTGTGCGGCGGCGGCTCTTATCCTGCTGATTATCCTGGGGCGTAAATCGATTCTGGAAACCCGGAAACAGCAGGAAGACTCCCAGGTGCGTGAGCAGGAATCACGCATGACCAACGAGCAGAACCAGGTGGCGATTCTGCGACTGCTGGACGAAATTGCGGACCTCGCAGACGGTGACCTGTCGACCACGGCAACGGTAACCGAAGACTTTACCGGCGCGATTGCCGACGCGATCAACTTCGCAATCGACCAGATGCGCAGCATTGTATCGGCGATTAACGACACCGCCGTTCAGGTATCCGCATCGGCGAGAACCACACAGACCACCGCGATGAATCTGGCCGAAGCGTCAGAGCATCAGGCGCAGGAAATTGCCGGGGCATCCGCGGCGATTAACGAAATGACAGGCTCGATTGACCAGGTATCCGCCAACGCCACCGAATCGGCGGCGGTTGCGGAGCGCTCGGTAACCATCGCCAACAAGGGTTCCGAGGTGGTACAGGCGACCATCAGCGGTATGGATAACATCCGTGAACAGATTCAGGATACCTCGAAACGGATTAAGCGACTGGGTGAATCCTCGCAGGAGATTGGTGACATCATCTCCCTGATTACTGACATTGCTGACCAGACCAATATTCTGTCTCTGAACGCGGCGATTCAGGCCTCTATGGCCGGTGACGCGGGCCGCGGCTTCGCGGTGGTTGCGGACGAAGTACAGCGACTGGCGGAACGTTCTGCGGCGGCAACCAAGCAGATTGAAGCCCTGGTTAAAACGATTCAGAACGATACCAACGAAGCGGTTATCTCGATGGAACAGACCACGGTGGAAGTGGTTCGCGGAGCCCGCCTGGCGCAGGACGCCGGTGTGGCCCTGGAAGAGATTGAAACCGTATCGAAAAACCTGGCTGAACTGATTCAGAGTATTTCGAACTCCGCCCAGCAGCAGGCAACGTCTGCTGGTCATATTTCTTCAACCATGGCGGTTATTCAGGAAATCACGTCGCAGACGTCTTCCGGTACCACCGCGACAGCGAAATCGATTGGTGAGCTGGCCGAGATGACCAACACCCTGCGTGAATCGGTGGCCGGCTTTAAACTCCCTGCTCCCATTGGGGCAGAAACCGATAGCCTGTGAGCGGACTTTTCCGTGACAGCGATCAGACAACGGCAGACCTGCTCTGCTGAAACAGACCGCAGCCCAGCGCAGAAGTGTTGCGCTGGGGTGGCTACCGTAACCGGGAGTTAATCGGCGATGAATCCGGATTACATCGCGCTCGAGTGGGTGAAAGGCGAAATTCAGGAAACCCTGAATCAGGCCCAGATCGCACTGGAAGAGTTCGCAGAAAAGCCCGCTGACGAAAGTGCCCTGACCATCTGTCGGGGGGCTCTGCACCAGGTCCATGGCACCCTGCAGATGGTGGAGTTCTACGGCGCAGCCTTGCTGGCCGAAGAAATGGAAGCCGCAGCGATGGCCCTGGCTGAAAAACGCATCACCAATGCTCAGGACGGTATGGAAGTTCTGATGCAGGCCATCATCCAGCTTCCTTATTATCTTGAGCACGTTAAAGTCGGCAGGCGCGATCTGCCGGTTGTGCTGTTGCCGATTCTCAACGAACTGCGCTCAGTGCGGGGTGAAAACCTGCTATCTGAAACCGCACTGTTCAGCCCCTATATTGAACACAATCCTCCTTTGTCACAGAACCTGCGGGCGCAGATGAACTCGCCCGAATTTGGCCTGTGGCTGCGGAAAACCCGTCAGACGCTGCAGGTCGCCACACTGCAGTTGCTGAAAGGGCAGGAAACCGATACAGCCGTTCATTACCTGAACCGCCTGTTTGCCAAACTGAACAAAACCCTGGGTGGTACGCCTCAGGGGCTGGTCTGGTTGCCAGCACTGGCATTCAGTGAATGGTTGATGAAACAGGCTGCGGTTCCGAAAAGCGCTAAGCTGCTGTTGCGCCAGCTTGATCAGCTGTTGAAACAGTCGCTGGATAATGGCGCGGATGTTATT
>JBPEXS010000105.1:0-1687 GCA_052031325.1 Thalassolituus sp.
AGTGAACGGACTTTACGCTCTGCAACGTGACCGCCACCGATGATGACAAAACGGCAGCGGCTGCCATTCAGCACCAGTGGCAGAGTCATCATGCGCTGATCACCTCAAGACCACCCATGTAAGGCTGAAGTGCAGCCGGGATACGAATGCTGCCATCGGCCTGCTGGTAGTTCTCAAGCACAGCAACCAGAGTACGCCCCACAGCCAGACCAGAGCCGTTCAGTGTGTGCAGCAGTTCGGGCTTACCGGTTTCAGGGTTGCGCCAGCGTGCCTGCATACGACGCGCCTGGTAATCAGCAAAGGTGCTACAGGAAGAAATTTCACGGAATTTCTGCTGACCAGGGAGCCAGACTTCAAGGTCATAGGTTTTGGCTGCGGAAAACCCAAGATCACCACCACAGAGAATCACTTTGCGGTAAGGCAGCTCCAGCTTCTGCAGAATCGCTTCGGCATGCCCGGTCAGTTCTTCCAGCGCAGCGTCGGACTCACCGGCACGCACAAACTGAACCAGTTCAACCTTGTCGAACTGGTGCTGGCGGATCATGCCGCGGGTGTCGCGACCGTAGGAACCCGCTTCACTGCGGAAACACGGCGTATGCGCCACTTTCTTCACCGGAAGTTCCGTGTCATTCACGGCATCGCGCAGCAGGTTGGTGACAGGTACCTCAGCAGTCGGGATCAGGTACAGATCCTTGTCACCCTGAGCCTGAGGAATTTTGAACAGATCTTCTTCAAATTTTGGCAGTTGGCCTGTGCCTTCCAGCGCCTGGCGGTTAACCAGGTAAGGCACATACGTTTCTTCGTAACCATGCTCATCAATGTGGGTATTGAGCATAAACTGCGTGATCGCCCGATGCAGGCGGGCAATTGGTCCGCTCATCACGGCAAAGCGGGAGCCAGCAACCAGAGCACCTGCATCAAAATTCAGTCCGAATGGTGCCCCTAAATCAACATGATCCTTCGGCTCGAAATCAAACTCAGCGGGTGTACCCCAGGTAAGAACCTCGACATTATCATCTTCATCAGCACCGGCCGGTACTTCATCGTGTGGGACATTGGGAATACCCATCATCAGTTCACGCAGTGCGGCTTCAGCCTCTTTCGCAGCGGCTTCGGCTTTGC
The DNA here is from genome assembly GCA_052031325.1 of Thalassolituus sp. Lineage (GTDB taxonomy): Bacteria > Pseudomonadota > Gammaproteobacteria > Pseudomonadales > Oceanobacteraceae > Thalassolituus. The sequence goes on from JBPEXS010000105.1 coordinate 1,123, forward strand.
TGATGTCTTCATCAATGCCGCCCATGACTTTGGCTTTGGCTTCATCCGGCGTCATGCCCTGACCAATCAGCATGCCGATCTGCTTGGATGCTTTTTTCTTTTCCGCCTGCAGCGACTGCGCCTGAGTCAGAGCCGATTTACGCGCCTCGTCCAGGGCCAGAAATTCATTGTCATCCAGTGCATAGCCTTTCTTAGCCAGTGCGTCTTTCACCGTCGCGAGATTGTCGCGAATAAATTTGATATCCAGCATTGTTTTTTAAATCACCGATTTTGATAACCACATGCCAGCCAGCGTGGCCAGCAGACAGCCCAGAACACTGCCCGTCGAATACAGGGCAAAGGTCGCATACCTGCCCTGCTCTATCAGCAGCAGGCTGTCGAGAGAAAACGTAGAAAAAGTCGTAAAGGCACCCAGAAAACCCACTATCATCAGGGGCCGGTGCCAGCTACTGCCTAACTGTTGCTCAATCAGCCAGACGTACAGCATACCAATTGCAAACGAACCCAGCAGATTCGCCAGCAGAGTACCGTAAAAAAAGGAATGATCGACAAAACGGGAAGTCAG
>JBPEXS010000106.1:0-1381 GCA_052031325.1 Thalassolituus sp.
CATGGAGCCAGCAACCGGATTGATCCGCCAGCATTCGCATGGCCTGCAGATCATCCACTGCGCCCGTTCGTGTGGTGCCGGCACTGGCTATCAGCATAAAAGGCAATCGCCCATTCTGTTGGTCGGATAAGAGTTGGGACGATAACGCCTGCAGGTCTGTACGCCCTTGCTCATCCGTCGGCAGTATCGTGATCTGGTGATCGTAGAAACCTGCCATCCGCGCGGCTTTGACGACCGAGTGGTGACACTGATCACTGGTGTAAATCACCGCCGTTGCAGAGTTCGCTGCCGTGAGCCGGTGTACCCGTGCAATGTGCACGGCTGAGAAGTTGGCAAGCGATCCGCCAGAGGTAAAGAAACCAGCAGCATGGGTGGTCATACCGAACATACGACACAGCCAGTTAAGTGCCGCTTTCTCAATTTCCAGCAGGCCGGGAGCACCGGGGTAAAGCCCTGGCCAGCGATTAAATCCACTGGTCAGAAAATCACCCAAGGCCGACAGCAACAGGCCACCTCCGGGAATATCGGCCATATATCCCGGATGATTGGCATTAAATCCCTGAGTCAGTAGCTCCCAGAGTTCTGCAGGCTGTGGAGGTGTGTCCTCACCCAGTGCTGCCAGTGATACCAGTTGCTCAGGCACGATCGTCTGGTACGGTGTGAAGGTTCCCTGCTCTATCTGCCCGGTGTAATCACGCAACAGGCTGACGGCCTGCGCCATCCGCTCAGAAAATTCGTCGAGGTTTGTTTCCAGACTGAGATCGGGGTTATCTATGCTGGCCATAGTTGCTCTTGTTGTCGGCTGTTTGCTGTATCAGACCGGCTGAACGCGCTCAGGGCGAACCTTACGCACCCAACGCTGAACGTCTTTCTGCTGCAGACCGCGCTGCAGAACATCCGCGTACGATGGCATAGCTCCCATGATATCGTCATCAATTCCGGACGGCATAAGGTTGGTATTGAGGATACTTTCGTAATCCAGATCGGCCAGCATAATACGTTCCGTCTTGCGGAAACCCGTCAGTGCTTTGCTCAGAAAATCATCAAACGATACCCGCTTACAACCCAGCAGGTCGGCAATTTCATCCGTCGATACCGTCGGCAACGAAGGGACGGTCAGGCGACGTGACTGCTCTGAAAATGCATTGCGTACTAGAATCTGGGTCAGTACATCCACCGGGATCACCTGAAAAAATTCGCCCTCCCAGACTGTACCAATGCGCATCAACTCAATGATCATGCGCCAGTAGCTGTAGTGGTATCCGGGATCAATGCCCAGCTGGGTACTGCCCACAATATAGGGCGGTTTATACACACAGGCCTCAATCCCCTGTTCGGCGGCCTGATGATAAATATGCGAATTCACCCACTTGGTTTTGGA
>JBPEXS010000107.1:0-1045 GCA_052031325.1 Thalassolituus sp.
TCATTAGCCGGATAAATGCGACTGAAAATCCGGTACTGAACCGGGTCGGTATCCTGAAATTCATCGATCATGGCGACGGGATACAAAGAGCGGATCTGTTGCGCCAGATGGCCGCCCTGCTCTGTCTGCAGGGCCTCATCAAGCAGACGCAGCTGGTCATCGCTGGTCATTACTCCGGCGTCATCCAGAAGGGTCAGCAGCCGCGCGTAAACGGCACGGAACAGCTCCAGCGTCAGCGCCTGATCCGGCAGAGAGCAGGCTTTGTTCAGCGCTTCGATACTACGGAACAGAGCGTGCTCCGGTGCTGCGCCTTTCTCCGTTTTATTGACCAGCTCTTCTTGTGAAAACTTTACCAGCTTGTCACTGAGCGGCAGTCGGAATTCACCCTGCAGACAATCGTCGACCTGATCCAGCCAGTTCGGCAGATTGCGTTTGCTGTAGCTTTTTTTGCTGACACCCGAATCGCGGATGATATCGCCGATGGCATCTTTGCCGAGGGCCTGCCACTGCGCGGATACCTCGGCAAACAGTGCCTGAGTCTGCTCATACGCTTCACGGAAGTTCACGGTGACAGCCGGTTTGATGGTCAGATCCGGTTTGGAGACCCAGCCTTTGAAGGCCATGAACAGTGCATCTGGACCGTTTTTGTACGCGCCCGTCAGAAAACGCAGAGTGGCGGTATCCGCCGGGTAAGCAAAGCGACGCCAGACGTCTTCGCAGGCTTGTCGCAGGTACGGCTGACTGTCGGTTTCAACCGCCAGGTTAAAGCCGGTACGACTGTCGAAGGCGAAGCGTTTGAGCATCTGAGCGCAGAAGGCGTGGATGGTGTTGACCGGGGCTTCATCCATCTGCGTCAGGTTCAGTTGCAACCACTCGCGCAGTTCAGAAAAGCTGAGGTCATCACGCTGGGCTTTAAGTGCTTTAACCCAACGGGCGACGTCTTTGTCAGGCATGCTGCTGAGGGCTTTTTCGACGCTGACATCTTCAGTGACGACACTGGTAGCACCTTCTGCCGCCAGCAGGCTTTCAAAGGCATCGCGGATAC
>JBPEXS010000108.1:0-1035 GCA_052031325.1 Thalassolituus sp.
CAGGAAGAAATGCAGGACGCCTATCAGAGCACGAAAGAAGCCGCTATGGATACTGTGGATGCTGCTGAAGAAAAAATGGAAGCAGCAGGTGAAGCCATTGATGAAACTTTCGACAAGGACGAAACACTGGCTGAAAAAGCCGGTGAAGCCATGGACGATGTCGAAGACGAAGCCAGCGACGCCGCTGAAGAAGTGAATGAAGAAGTTGACGAACACACCATGTAAACGGTGCTGAGTCACTGAAACGGGGCCTCTGGCCCCGTTTTTTTATGTCTGAAACTATTTCAGTTCTGCCCAGCATACAGAGTTTCTGACCACTATTATCAGTGATCCGCTCATGGCAATATGCTGGCAGTTTGAGGCCAGATCCAGACAGACAATGGCTCTGTTCTTGTCCAGGCCTTGCGTTCATACTCACCCTTCCACAGGAGACACATCGTGATGAAGGAGGAGCTCTTGCTCGACTTTTCAACCACCCAGATCGTAGCCGTGCTGTTTATCGGTATTTTTGTCATGAACGAGCTCTGCTTCCGCATCGGGCGATACGTTCAGAACAGCACCGCCGAAGAAGTTAAGTCACTCACGGGTGCTATTCAGGGCAGTATTCTCGGTCTTCTGGCGCTGTTGCTCGGTTTTACCTTCAGCATGTCGATGCAGCGTTACGACAGCCGCAGTGAAGCTCTGATTGATGAAGCCAACACCATAGGCACGGCGATTCTTCGTGTACAACTGCTGCCAGAAAATCTGCAGCCGCAGGTGCGCGAGAAAATGAGTGAGTACATTGACCTGCGTATCGCGGTGGGCAAGATTGATCTGACGCACAAAGATGAGCGACGCGAGTACAGTCAGAAAATCACCCGGGTTCAGAATGAACTCTGGGCCCTGGCGATTCAGGCTGCTCATGACGATCCGAGACCGGTGACCAGTGGTGCCTTTATTAACTCCCTGAACGATATGATCGACAGCCAGGGTAAGCGCAGTGCACTGCTGCAACGTCATGTGCCTGAAGTGGTGCTGTTCCTGTTGTTTCTGGTG
>JBPEXS010000109.1:0-1633 GCA_052031325.1 Thalassolituus sp.
TGCGGTAGAGATCACCGTTTTTACGGGTGATACCGCCCTGAGTCTGCAGGTGCGCAAAGGAGTCTGCCGCCAGCACTTCAGTCCAGAGGTAGGCGTAATAACCGGCGCTGTAACCACCGGCAAAGATGTGGCTGAAGTAGTTGGACTTATAGCGCGGCGGTACCGGGCCGTATTCAATACCATGACGTGCCAGGGCTTCGTCTTCGAAGGTGGCGACGTCGCCGATTTCTTCACCCTGGGCGACAGAGTGCCACTCCATATCCAGCAGGGCGGCTGCCAGATATTCGGTGGTGTTGTAGCCCGAGTTGAACTTGTTGGCTTTCAACATTTTAGCCAGCAGGTCCTGCGGAATCGGTTCGCCGGTTTCGTAGTGCTTGGCATAGTTTGCCAGTACATCCGGGTCGAGGCTGTAGTCTTCGTGGAACTGCGATGGGAATTCCACGAAGTCACGTGGTACTGAGGTACCTGCTACAGACGGGTATTTGGTGTCCGAGAACAGACCATGGACCGCGTGACCAAACTCATGGAACAGGGTCGACACTTCATCATAGGTCATCAGCGTTGGCTGACCTTCTGCGGGCTTTGGAATGTTCAGCGCGTTGTAGATCACAGGCTTAGTGCCTTCGATGCCATTCTGAGACACCCAGGCGCTCATCCAGGCACCACCACGCTTGCCGTCACGGGCGTACGGGTCGAGGTAGAACAGACCAACGGATGAGCCGTCTTCGTTAAAGACTTCCCAGGCCATCACGTGCTCATTCCACACCGGCAGATCATCACGAGGTGTGACGCTGATGCCGTAGAGCTTATTCATGGCGTAGAACATGCCGTCGTTCAGCACGCGCTTCATTTCAAAGTAAGGCTTGATCTCGCTTTCGTCGAAGAAGTACTTGGCCTGTTTTACTTTGCCGCTGTAATAGGCCCAGTCCCACGGCTGCACGGTGAAATCACCGCCTTCGGCTTTGATCATGTCATTGATTTCAGCGGCTTCGGCTTGTGCGGCTTCAACGGCTTTCGGTGCCAGATCGTCAAGGATGCCAAAGACCTCAGACGGGTCTCCGGCCATCTGGTCAGAAATCACGTAAGTCGCCCAGTCTTTGTAACCCAGCAGTGCGGCTTTCTCTGCACGCAGAGTGACCAGCTTTTTCACGATCGGTGAGTTGGCATCCTGCAGACGGTAGGCTGAGGCCTCCCAGACTTTTTTACGCAGCTCGCGGTTTTCCAGGCTGCCAAGAACAGGCTGACGCGTGGTGTTCACCAGGGTGATCATATAACCGGTTTCACCGGCGGCTTCTGCTGCGGCATTCAGGGAGGCGATGTGATCGTCAGACAGCCCAGCCAGCTCGGCTTTGTCGGCCACCAGAATGGTGTCGTTTTTAAAGGCGTTCAGGACGTTCTGCGAGAATTCCGTCTGCAGTGAGGTCAACTCGGTATTGATCTCGCGGATACGCGCCTGCTGCTCGTCCGTCAGTGCAGCACCGGCACGGATAAAGTCGGTGTAGGTCAGCTCGACCACGCGCTTGTCTTCGGCGGACAGGCTGTCACGGTTTTCGTAGATGGCTTTTACTTTCTCAAACAGCGCCGGATTCAGCAGGATGTCATCCTGGTGGCTGGACAGTTTTGGGCCGATTTC
>JBPEXS010000011.1:0-1519 GCA_052031325.1 Thalassolituus sp.
CGTCGATCGTAGAACAGGCCGCCAAATCTCTGCCTTACGGCTACCTGGTTAAGCCATTTGAGCGCAAAGAAATGGATGCCGCCATTCAGGTGGCGCTGGCTCGTCATCAGGCCAATAAAGAGCTGCGTTTTTCCGACCAGCGGCTGCGCATGGCGCTGGAATCGGCAGAAATGGATATCTGGGAGTGGACTCCCGGCGAAGGGCCAGCCACCGAAGATATCGACCTTTCTCACCAGCCCAAACTCGTGGTCTACAGCCTCGATGAGCTGATAAAAAAAGTGCACCCGGAAGATCTGGATAAGATCAATCAGGACTTGTCATCCTGCAGCCAGATTCAAAGAAAATTGAGGATGAAACTGGATGATGAGGGATATCAGCATTGCGAGATATTCGCCTCAACTTTTCACAGTGCCAATGGGGCGAAGCGAGTCGTTGGTGTGATCCGGAATATCGAAGTTTCACATCAACGTGAAGAAAAATTACGCCTGGCGAATGCGGTGTTTGATTCCACCTCAGAAGCCATCATCATCACCGACAGTAACCGTCATATTATTTCCGTTAACCCGGCCTTCAGTGAAGTGACCGGCTATCAGCTGGATGAAGTCACAGGCCAGGACCCGGATGAGTTCCTGCATGCCCGTCGGCATACCGATCACTTTTACCCAAAACTTATGGAACGGGATAAAAAATTCTGGAGTGGTGAAATTGGCTGCAACCGCAAAAACGGCAAACGCTTCTCAGCATGGGAGCATATTTCAGCGGTGTACGACGACAGCGGACAAATTACCAATTTTGTTTTTACCATTTCTGATATTGAAAAACTGCGTCGGGCTGAGAAGCACCTGGCAAGAATGGCCTACACCGATTCTATGACGGGAATCGGCAACCGGGTGTACCTGGAGCAGGAGCTCAGTGACGTGTTGCGTCGTCATAACGTGACGGAAGCCAAAGTCGCCATACTCTATATCGACCTGGATGGCTTTAAGGTGATTAACGACACTCTGGGTCACGGTGAGGGTGATACTCTACTCAAAGTAATCGCTGACCGCCTGACCTGTTCGGTCAGGGTCTCTGATGTGGTGACCCGTATCGGCGGTGATGAATTTGTCATTCTGGTGCGTGAAGTTGAAGGGCAGCAAGGGCTGAAACGGATGGCAGAAAAGCTGCTGTTTGAGATCAGTCAGCCTATCCAGTTATCCCGTGAGCTGGTACAGGTTTCCGGCAGCATTGGTATCGCGGTATCGAGTGATGTACTTGATGGTGCGGATACGCTGATTTCTGCAGCGGACACCGCCCTGTTCCAGGCGAAAAACCAGAATAAAAACTGTTACTGCTTTTATGACAGCAAGCTCGCAGAAGAATCACGGGAAAAGCTTGAGCTGGAACGCAATATGAAACATGCCTTGCGTCGCCATGAAATTCACGTGTTTTTTCAGCCATTGGTGGACGTGCGCAAAGGTACAATTTACGGTGCAGAAGCCTTGTCCCGCTGGCACCATCCCAAGCTTGGTAGTGTATC
>JBPEXS010000110.1:0-2304 GCA_052031325.1 Thalassolituus sp.
CACGTCGTTGATATGGCACCGTTTGATGAGTCAGATCCGGCTGAGAAGGTGGTGGCCATCAGTAATGAGCTGGAGCGGTTTTCACCGGGGCTGGCTCAGCGCGAACGTTGGTTGGTACTGAACAAGCTGGATCTGATTCCAGAAGAAGAGCGCGAGGCCCGTTGCCAGGCGCTGCTCGACAAACTCGAGTGGGATGGCCCTGTGTACCGTATTGCGGCGATTTCCAAACAGGGTACGCACCAGCTTGCCTGTGACATCATGGAATTCATTGAAGAGCGCCGTCAGCGTGCACAGGACGACGAAGAATTCGCTGAAGCACTGCTGGCCGAGCGTGAGCAGGTTGAGCAGGAATCCCGTGAGCATATGGAAGCACTGGAAGAACGTCGCCGTCAGGAGCGTGCTGCCCGTAAGGCTGAGCAGGACGATGATGACGACGATTATGACGTAGAAGTCGTTTATACCAATGAGTAACAGCCCCCTGAGCAACCGTCAGCAGTTGGCAAAAGCCAAACGCTGGGTGATCAAGATTGGCAGTGCATTGCTGACCAACGATGGCCGTGGCCTGAACCTGAATGGTATGCAGAGCTGGGTCGATCAGATTGCTGCACTGATCAACGCCGGTCATGAAGTGGTCCTGGTGTCCTCGGGTTCCGTTGCTGAAGGCATGGTGCGTCTCGGCTGGAGCAAACGCCCAGAAGAGGTTCATATGCTGCAGGCCGCCGCTGCTGTAGGGCAGATGGGGCTGGTGCAGGCGTATGAATCGCAGTTCTCCCGTCACCAGCGCCGTACTGCACAGATTCTGCTGACGCACGATGACCTCAGCGACCGCAAACGCTATCTCAATGCCCGCTCAACACTGCGCACCCTACTCGACATGGGCGTGGTGCCCATTATCAATGAGAACGATACCGTCGTCACCGATGAAATCTGCTTTGGCGATAACGATACCTTAGGTGCGCTGGTTGCCAACCTGGTTGAAGCCGATACGCTGCTGATTCTCACCGATCAGGACGGTCTTTACACCGCAGACCCGCGCTCAAACCCAGATGCACAGATCATTCATGAAGGCCGTGCCTCGGACCCTCAGTTTATGGCCATGGCCGGTGGTGGTGGTGCATTGGGGCGTGGCGGCATGATCACCAAGATCCGTGCCGGTACCCTCGCGGCGCGTTCTGGTGCGCACACCCTGATTGCCGGTGGCCGTATTGAAAACGTCATCACCCGGCTGCGTGACGGTGAGCTGATTGGTACTCTGTTGCTGGCCGAAGATGAGCCAGAGTCGGCGCGTAAGCAGTGGATTGCCGGTCACCTCCAGACACAGGGTGAGCTGATACTGGATGCAGGTGCAGTTAAGGCTCTGCAGAACGGCGGCAGCAGCCTGCTGCCCATTGGTGTTATCGCTGCAAAAGGCCAGTTCGAGCGTGGCGATGTCGTTGCCTGTGTCGATGAAAACGGCAAAGTCGTCGCCAAGGGTCTGGTAAACTACCGCCACGAACAGGCACAGAAGATACTGAGAACGCCTTCAAGTGGTCTCGAAGCGGCATTAGGCACTGTTTCCGAACCTGAAATGATACATCGCGATAATCTGGTGGTGCTCTAGGAGCTGGTTGCGTTGTTGCTGGGGTGTTAGCAACGGACTCGAAAATGCTCACTTACTTCGTGTAAGCTCCGCTTTTCTCGTCCATTGCTGCCTACCAGCAACGGCCTCACAGACGCTCCTCCAAGCATAAGCGTGATTATCGTGTCGCGAAAACACACAGAACAACAGGAGTAACCCATGATCGAGTCGGTCAACGTCGCCGGACTGGACGTCAGAAACGAAGCCCCATTCACACTGTTTGGTGGCATGAACGTGCTGGAAAGCCGTGATCTGGCGATGAAAATCTGTGAATACTACGTCGAAGTGACCACCAAGCTGGGCATTCCTTACGTATTCAAGGCGTCATTTGATAAGGCCAACCGCTCGTCCATCAACTCTTACCGTGGCCCGGGCATGGAAGAAGGTCTGAAGATCTTCGAAGAGATCAAAAAGACCTTCAACGTACCTGTGATCACCGACGTCCACGAGCCTTATCAGGCGGCTCCGGTTGCCGAAGTGGTTGATGTGATCCAGCTGCCAGCCTTCCTGGCGCGTCAGACCGACCTGGTAGTCGCCATGGCCGAAACCGGCGCTGCCATCAACGTCAAGAAGCCACAGTTCCTGGCACCGCACGAGATGCGTCATATCATCAAGAAATTCGCAGAAGCCGGAAACGACAAAGTCATGCTGTGTGAGCGCGGCTCCAGCTTTGGCTACAACAACCT
>JBPEXS010000111.1:0-1901 GCA_052031325.1 Thalassolituus sp.
GCCAGCCAGAAAGATGGCGTCGCGAAAGTATGACACCCGCCACCATATTGCCACACCAACGCAGGCTTTCATTGTCAGGCGAGGCGGAGAGCGTCAGGGACATACCGGTGAAAACCAGAGAGCTCACTACCAGCAATAAGGCAATCAGCCACGCCGGGCGTTCAGGCTGTGAGTGAGACCCTGAGTTCAGGGTTTCTGGTGTTGTGGGTTGGGTTGGTTGCGACATCGAATCAGGGCATTCCCGGAATAAAGGGCAGGGACAACATCTGCCTCATTTAAGACTAGCACCTGTCGGGTGGTCGGCAAGTCAGCTGAAATTCTTCCGGTTCTGTGAAATGACGACAGATGAACTGGATAGCGCCTTTGGTTACACTGCTGCCTGAACTGAATACTGGAGTCCTTCGTGAATACCCCTCCTTTTGGTGTGATGCTGGTTAACCTGGGTACGCCGGAGGCACCGCAGGCGTCTGCAGTGCGTGCGTATCTGAAAGAATTTCTCTGGGACCGCCGGGTGGTGGATGTGCCCCGGCTGATCTGGTGGCCGATCCTGAATGGCGTCATTCTGCGTATCCGTCCTGCGAAAGTGGCCAGAGCTTATGCCAGTATCTGGCAGGATGGTGGCTCACCATTGATGGTGTATTCCAAAGCTCAGCGTAAAGCCCTGGAAGCTGCTCTGAAGGACAGTTTTGGCTGCGATATCCCGGTCGCCCTGGCGATGACCTATGGCAAACCGACCATGGAGGAGGCCGGTCAGAAACTGCGTGCAGCCGGTGCTGAAAACATACTCCTGCTGCCTCTGTATCCTCAGAACTCCTCCAGTACCACTGCGGCGGTGATCGACCGTTACGCAAAAGCCCTGAAACCTTGTCCGCACGTGCCGTCGACACGCTGGATCAACGGTTATCACACACACCCTCTGTACATTGGCGCACTCAAGGCTTCCGTTGAAGAGTACTGGAGCCGTTTTGGCCGCGGAGACCGCCTGCTGATGTCATTCCATGGGGTGCCTGAGCGTTATGAGCGTAAAGGCGACCCATATCCTCGTCAGTGTCGTGAAACCGCTGCTGCGCTTGCGCAGGCATTGGGCCTGGAGGAGGATCAGTGGCTATGTGCATTCCAGTCACGTTTCGGCCGTGAAGAGTGGGTTAAGCCCTACACCGATGAGACTCTCAAAGCGTGGGGCAGCGCGGGCCTGGAGCGGGTGGATGTGATCAGCCCAGCATTTGCCGCCGATTGTCTTGAGACACTGGAAGAACTCGATGTGGAGAATCGTGAGATTTTCAACGAAGCCGGTGGGCATGAGTACCACTACATTCCCTGCCTGAACGACAGGCCAGACCATATTGAGTTGCTGGTGGATCTGGTTCGCAGTAACACGGGAGGATGGGTATGAATCAGTCAGAACGGGTCACTTGCGAGATCCGCAACCACATCGCCTATGTCGCCCTGAACCGTCCAGATAAGCTGAACGGCCTGGATATGCTGATGTTTGAGCAGATGGTGGCAACGGCTAAGCGTATCCGCAAAGACCGCTCCATCCGGGCGGTGGTGCTGAGCGGTAATGGTGACTCCTTTTCTGCCGGGCTGGATTTTAAAGCCGTCAGCCAGAAACCGGGCTCAATCGCCAAGCTGTTTCTGAAGTGGCCCTGGAAAAAACTGAATCTGGCGCAGGACATCGCCCACTGCTGGCGCGACCTGCCCATCCCGGTGATTTGTGCCATCCACGGTAATTGCTTTGGTGGCGGAATGCAGATTGCGCTGGCGGCGGATTACCGCATCGCCTCACCGGATGCCAACCTGTGCATTATGGAAATGAAATGGGGACTGATACCGGACATGAGTGGCATGGTGACTCTGTCGCGCCTGACCCGGGTCGATATCGCTCAGGAGTTAACCATGAC
>JBPEXS010000112.1:0-1779 GCA_052031325.1 Thalassolituus sp.
GTCAGAGGCGTCGCACTTTGATGTGGCGACCTTTGATGCGGCTTTTCTCCAGCAGGCGCAACGCCTCGTTGGCGTATTCCCGCTCAACCGCCGCGTAGGCGACAAAATCCAGCACGCTGATATCGCCAATGACCTTGCCCGGGATTTTACCTCCGGCGGTAATGGCACCGACGATATCACCGGGGCGCAGTTTATTCTTGCGACCTTCCGCAAAACATAAGGTCACAAAGGGTGGCTTTTCGGGTTGAGACTGACCGTCCAGAGCATTTTCGCTGATAGCGGGCAGATTCTGTTTCAGCAGGTCTTCGATGGCTTCCCGCTTGTACAGCTCCCGTTCGGTCATCAGGCTGATGGCCAGGCCTTCCTTGCCAGCGCGTCCGGTGCGTCCGATTCGGTGAACATACACTTCCGGATCTCGTGGTAATTCATAGTTGATCACCGCTTGCAGCTCGTCAACATCCAGGCCCCGCGCGGCGACATCGGTGGCGATCAGGCAGTGAGCGCTGCCCTGTTTAAAGCGGATATAAGTCTGATCACGGTCTTTCTGCTGCAGGTCGCCGTGCAGGCCGAGTGACAGATAACCCGCCTGACGCAGGGTCTGAGTGACCTCATTCACCGTCTGCCTGGTGTTGCAGAAAATCACCGCCTGCTGGATATCAAAATGGCGCATGGCTGCGAGAAGGACGTCTGAACGACTGTGGTTGCTGCAACCGATCAGTTGTTGGCGGATATGATCGGTCTTATGGACAGCTTCTACCGTTACCGTCTGCGGGTTGTGAAGCAGGTCGTTACTTAATGCTTTGATGTTGTCCGGATAGGTTGCCGAGAACAGCAGGGTCTGGCGTTGTTGCCGGGTCTGAGCCGCGATATCACGGATATCATCTGCGAACCCCATTTCCAGCATACGGTCAGCTTCGTCCAGTACCAGCAGGCTGACGTGTTCCAGTGTCAGAGTACGCTTGCGCAGGTGGTCTTTGATGCGTCCTGGAGTACCGACAATGATATGTGCCCCGCGCTCCAGAGAGGCGATCTGCGGTCCGATAGACACGCCGCCACAGATGATGCTGATTTTAATATTGGCGGTGCAGCGTGCCAGCTTTCGGAGTTCTTCGGCGACCTGAGTGGCCAGTTCCCGGGTGGGGCACAACACCAGGCCCTGCACGCCATAAAACCGTGGGTTCAGCTGCTGAATCAGAGGGATGCCAAAGGCCACGGTTTTGCCGCTACCGGTCTTGGCCTGAGCCAGCAGGTCCTTGCCAGTCAGGCTGTGTGGCAGGGACTGAGACTGAATGTCAGTGGCATCGTTAAAGCCAAGCTGTTTCAGGTTGCTGAGCATCTCAGGCTGGATGCCCTTCAGGTCGGTGAAGCGGGTCATTGGATTCGGGCTACAGATTATGGACGCCCGTTATACCGGCTCAGCTCCTGCTTGTCACTTCGCTCAAGGTCAGAGCCAGTTTTTATCATCTCAATAATGTTGTGCGACGGAATGACCGTCATCCGGAATATCCCGCCCGAACACCAGCATAGGCACAGGTTTACTGAACAGAAACCCCTGGCCTGTTTCACAACCCAGTCGTATCAGTAACTGCCTCTGGGCTTCGGTTTCAATGCCTTCTGCCACACAGTCGACATTCAGTGCCTGTGTCATGCTGATGATTACAGCGGCAAGGTTGCGGCTGGCTGGGTTGTCACAGATCTGTTTGACGAAAGACCGGTCTATTTTGATGGTGTGAATCGGTAAGCGGTCAAACTGTCCCAGTGAAGAATAACCCGTACCAA
>JBPEXS010000113.1:0-2895 GCA_052031325.1 Thalassolituus sp.
CTGATATCACGCACGCAAATCAGGTTCTCAAGCAGATACTCTCTGAGCTGATTCAGCATGAGTCCAACCTGTTCATCGGGCATGCGCCTGTTACGGATAACTTCTGTCAGTGTTTCCGAAATCTGATCATTATCATCCAGCATCAGTTCATACGTCGCGCCTTCCCCCATCGTGGTTTTTACCGACCCAAGGTAATGCGCCAGATGTGAAGTATCCCTCTCCCACAGCATAAGCAGCGAAAAGTAGACGCGCTCGCGTTTAGTCTGCTTCTGTGGATGTCGGGAAACTTTGATGCACTGATTGGTGATTCGTGGGTGACGGTAACAGTCTCTGTCACGGCCCTGACCAATCAGTTCGGCATTTTCCAGATTGATGGTATCAGGCATATCTGATCCTCCTGTCGATCTTCAGTCTATTTTCAGATGGTTTCATATATGGAACTATCTGGCAAATAGTTAACTTACTTTCCACTGATGTGAACAATAAGGGGTATTTAATGGTGTTCGGGAATTTCTGTCAGACGCTGTACAGATGTCAGCAGATCCCGGACTTTGATCGTTTCGACACCTATATGAGCAAAAAATGCACTGAAAAGTTCGGCTTCTGGTACAGCATCGTTAGACAGAGAGAGTATTTCGGCCCGTGGCTTTAACCAACGGCTGTTGATCAGGGTGGAGGAGACGTCACCAATGATGATGGCGCTTTCAGGCAACAGGGGTAACAGGGCTTCAAACGGTATCTGATAAGGGATGACATAACACCCTTTGCGCTCAGCAGCATCGAGGATATCCGGATCACTGTTTCTCGGGTGATATTTAACCCCGACGCTCAGCCCCTGTGAACCCAGCTGATCAAGAACCTGCAGCATGGCATCGCGATAACCGGGCAGGCGATCAATAATGGATTCATGGGGTAAAGTAAGAACCGCATTCAGTTGCGCCACTGACTGTGCGTCAGCACCAAACTGCGAAACCAGACGGGTGCAGAAACTGGTCACTGTCGGGTTGTCACGATAACAGTCCTGCAGAGGTACGAGCGTTTTTTCCTGCAGTAGTGCATGTACATGCTGAGGAAACGCAGCGTACACCTCGTTTATCCAGCCTGAACCACCAATAGTCGGTGGGTTCTGCCACCAGAAACCGTAGCTGATTTTTTTCAGCCAGTTATCGACAACCCGGTCAGAGAAGCTGGCCGAAGCAGCCCGACCAACATAGGTAAAAGTACCTTCGTCCATGTAAATACCAGTGGTATTGCAGCCGTTGTCTTTGCAGTGGTGCATGGCGTACTGAAACTCAATGCGGCGGTCGTTACCGGTATAAACCCGGTCAGGACGCACCTGTCGCACCAGCTTGGCAATTTCTGCAAATACTTTATGGCGGTTGCTGAGTTTCTGTTTCAGGCTTTTTACGCGGCCCTGAGTGATGCGGCAGCTGCGGAACGGCGAGTCCTTCCAGCTCATCAGTAACTGGTAATACGGGTTATCAATGATTACTGGCTGGTCAATCAGCCAGATATGATGCTGTGATTCGCGACGGCCACTGGCGATCGCCACCGCATTGAGAATATGCAGTGGCGTTGAGCAGAGGTAGAGTTCTACTGACATAAAAAATGATCTGAGACAGGCTCAGATCAGGTTGCGCCAGACACGCAGGCTGGCTTCAGCCTGGTTCAGGGTATAGAAGTGAATACCCGGAGCCCCACCATCCAGCAGGCGGCGGCACATGTCAGTGACAACGTCCTCACCGAACTGCTGAATGCTGGTGGTGTCATCGCCGTAGGCTTCCAGCTGCTTGCGGATCCAACGCGGAATTTCAGCGCCGCAGGCATCAGAGAAACGCGCCAGTTTGCTGTAATTGGTGATCGGCATAATGCCCGGAATGATCGGGATATCCACGCCCATATCACGCACACGATCAACAAAATGGAAGTAGCTGTCGGCGTTGAAAAAGTACTGAGTAATGGCACTGTCAGCACCGGCTTTCACCTTGCGCACGAAGTTTTGCAGGTCTTTTTCAAAGCTGGTGGCCTGAGGGTGCATTTCCGGATAGGCCGCGACTTCGAGCGTGAAGTGATCGCCGGTTTCCTCGCGGATAAATTCCACCAGTTCATTGGCGTAGCGCAACTCACTGTTGGCCAGACCAGCACCGCTTGGCAGGTCACCACGCAGGGTCACAATACGGTCGATACCCAGGTCTTTATATTCGTTCAGCAGCGAGCGCAGGTCTTCTTTGCTGTCACCGACACAGGACAGGTGCGGTGCCGCTGGAATACCACGTTCCTGAATGGCTTTAACGATGGCGTAGGTGCGGTCACGGGTAGAACCACCAGCACCGTACGTCACCGAGAAAAACTCTGGGTTAAAGGCAGCGAGTTCGTCTCGCACTTTCAGCAGTTTTTCGGTTCCTTCCTCGGTCTTGGTCGGGAAGAATTCAAAACTTAATGTAGTCATCATTTATCTCGTCTTAGACAGCTGGCAATTCCATCGCTGTCACAGAGTTTTATCGACGGACATCAGTTGTCAGTCGAGAATCCCTTCGGTGCCAGGAGCGTTAGCGAAGAAGCCAGGTCGAGGCGGGTTTGCTTCGGAACGCGCAGTGTATAAGCCATACATGAGCATTTCCGGAGCAAATCCAACAAAGAGCCGTAGATGCAGCTAGCTCCGTTTAAACATCAATACTTGTAGGCTTCCGGCTTGTACGGACCATCAACTGCCACATCGATATACTTGGCCTGCGTCGGCGTCAGCTTAGTGATCACACCACCAAAGCCTTCTACCATGTCCTTGGCCACTTCTTCGTCGAGCTTCTTCGGCAGCACTTTTACATAGATGCTTTCTTTCTTCTCGGCTTCCATCAGGTTGGCAAACTTACGTTCGTACAGATAAATCTGCGCCAG
>JBPEXS010000114.1:0-1875 GCA_052031325.1 Thalassolituus sp.
CGCAGCAGCTCGGCAGCACGCTTGGACATGTTCTTGAAGATCTTTTCCTGAACGTTGACGTCGGCACCTTTGAGGGCAACCACCAGCTGATCGGTAGTGACTTCGCGCAGCAGTACCTGAACACCGCGGTCGTCGATATCGACCAGGTTGTCGAAGACAAACATAAGATCCTGAATCTGTGTACCCAGATCTTCGTCGATTTCGGTGATCTGCTCGAGCAGGTCCGCGGCGATGGTGCTGTCCACAAAGTTGACGATATTGGCCGCCACTTTGACACCACCCATACTGGTGGTCTGCGATCCGCCTTTACCAGAGAACTGGCTTTCGAGAATGTCGTTCAGTTCCTGCAGAGCGCTTGGCTGTACGGCCTCCAGGGCAGCGACCCGCATGATGATGTCGAGCACCACTTTTTCATCGAAATTCGCCAGCACCTGAGCGGACTGATCCGGGTCCAGATAGGACACCACAATGGCCTGAATCTGTGGGTGCTCGTGACGGATCAGGTCAGAAACCTGACGCGCTTCCATCCATTTCAGGGAATCGAGGCCCGTGGTGCTGCCACCCAGCAGAATACGATCAATCAGGGCTCCGGCTTTGTCTTCGCCGAGTGCCTGAGTCAGCATATTCTTAATGTATTTGTCGGAGCCCAGGCCCATACCCGTCTGGCCGCTGACGGCTTCGAGAAACTCGGCGGTCACGCCTTCAAGTGTGGCGTGATTGATGTTTTTCATATTGGCCATGGCCGAACCAACACGCTGAACCTCGCGCGGGCCCATGTGTTTGAGGATTTCGGCCGCGTCTTTCTCACCCAGTGCCATCAGCATAATGGCGGCTTTTTCGACCTTTTCCATACCCGCAAGGGCGTTGCCACCAGCAGCGGCGACTTCATTCTCAGGCATCGTCATTCACCCATTCAATGATTACCTGAGCGACACGCTGAGGGTCTTCGGCAATCAGTGTTTTAATGGCTTCCAGCTGGCGCTCGTAGCTTTCTGAGGTTCCTGGCAGCAGATATTCATCCAGACCTGCCAGGGTGACAGTTTCATCATCCAGACCTGCTTCGGCATCTTCAAGGTCATCCAGCAGCATGTCACTTTCGTCACGTCCTTTGTTCACCACGCTGCGGATGGTCGGACGGATCACACCGAAAATCAGAATCAGTACAAACAGCCCGGCGAGTACCTGTTTGATCAGCTCCCAGAACCAGGGCTGCGTCCAGAACTCCTGCTCTTCAAACAGACTGCCGTCTTCACCCACAAACGGTGAGTTAATGACGTTGACACTGTCGCCACGGGCAGCATTAAAGCCCACGGCGTCTTTGACCAGTAATTCGATACGCGCCAGTTCTTCTGCCGACCAGGGCTGACCTTCGACAATGCCCTCTTCGTTCAGAATTGCCTTGTCATTGATGGCGACGGCGACGGTGAGGCGACGGATCTGACCCACCTGATGCTGGCGGTAGCTCAGGGTACGGTCCACTTCGTAATTGCGGGTCGCCTCAGAGCGACGCTTACCATTGCCGCCCGCTTCACCCGCACCCGTGCCAATGGCCTGCTCAGGAGCTGTGGCTTCTGGTGGTGGCTGGTTAGACAGTGCGCCCGGAATACCACCGCCACCGTCGGTCATGTTGGCCTCGTTGATGACCTGCTCACTGCGCAGGGCAATCAGATCCGGGTTAAACAGCTCCTCACTCTCTTCCCGACGGGTAAAGTCGATGTCCGCAGACACTTCGGCTTTGTAGTTATCAACTCCCAGTACCGGGCGCAGAATGCTGTTCACGGCTTCGGTAATGGATGTCTCAACTTTCTCAGTGTATTCGAGCTGTTTATTGGCGACCATTTCGTCGCTGTTATCTTCGACTTTCGACAGCAGGTT
>JBPEXS010000115.1:0-1156 GCA_052031325.1 Thalassolituus sp.
AAGCGGAACTGCTGAACGGCGGCACCGGTTGCGCCTAAGAGGGTGGTGCTGAGCACAAAGCCACTGAAACTTTCAGAGTAGAGCGACAAAGCCGCAAGCAGTGCCGCCAGCACACCCAGCAACATGGCACCGGTAAATACCCGGCGACGGCCAAACCGGTCAGAGAGGCGCGCCACTGGCCAGACAGCGGATGCCATCCCAATGATCATGGCGGCAACAGGCAGGGTAGCAAAGGCAGGGTCGGGGTGCAGACGCGCCCCGGCAAGGCCTCCGGTCAGCACGATCAGTGGCGCTGAGCTGAGAGCCAGCGCCTGTGCTGCCATCAGCCCCTTAATCACGGCATATTGCGTGAGTAGAAGATTTCCAGAATTTCTTTACGCACTTTGGCTTCTACCTCGGCACGTTCCTGCTCGCTCATGTTCTTTGAGCCTTCACCAAACAGGTAATTCTCGAGGTCGAAATCCTTGAGCATCATCTTGGTGTGGAACAGGTTCTCCTGATACACGTTCACGTCGATCATCTCGTACGCGTTGCGGGTATCCGGGGTCATGTAGTTCTGGATGGAGTTGATGTCGTGATCGATGTAGTGCTTTACGCCATCTTCGTCACGGGTGAAGCCGCGCACGCGATAGTCCACCGTCACGATGTCTGAATCCAGCGAGTGAATCAGATAGTTCAGTGCTTTCAGCGGCGAAATCAGGCCACAGGTCGAAACATCGATATCCGCACGGAAGGTAGAAATGCCACCGTGTGGATGACTCTCCGGATAGGTGTGGACCGTCACGTGGGATTTATCCAGGTGAGCCACCACAGTATCCCGCAGAGGGCCGGGCTTTTCTTCCATCAGGTCTTCGCTTGGCACGACTTCGTGCTCAGCAATCAGCATAGTTACGCTGGCGCCTTCCGGTTCATAATCCTGACGGGCGATATTGAGAATATGCGCACCAATAATGTCGACGACGTCTGACAGAATACGGGTCAGACGGTCCGCGCTGTACAACTCATCGATGTAGGCGATGTATTCCTGGCGCTCTTTCTCAGTGCTGGTATAGCAGACATCGTAAATATTGAAGCTCAGTGTCTTGGTCAGGTTGTTAAACCCGTGCAGTCTCAGCTTTTCGTTCAAAACATATCCCCCAAATCGGACACCCCTGCA
>JBPEXS010000116.1:0-2236 GCA_052031325.1 Thalassolituus sp.
CCAGGGCTTTGATTTTTTTAATGTGGGCACCGGGCAATAAATTCACGGTACGGTATTGCAGCCCTTTGTAGTCGAGAGCCCAACGTACTTTTTCGCAAAAATGCGAAACCGGAAACTGATACAGCACAATCTCTGACATACCCACTCCTGTTATTTTTATTCTTCGTTAAGGTGTTCTTATTATTCAGCCCGGGAAAGGTCGCGGATACCCTGCTGTAACTGACTCCAGTAAGCCATGATGTCTGTCACCGGGGCATCAGCCTGAAAGAGATTTTCAGGGAGTACTTTCTTACCCCGATAAATACAGGCTTCTTTCACTAACCCCGTCGCCACCAGAGTATTTTTGACATAGAAATCGTGCTGAAAATAGACGTATTTTTCATCCCAGCTTAACAGTTTCGTGTCCATTCTGAGCTTCGCCAGAAACGACACCGGGCGGATATACACCATGTCCTGAGCAGCAATCATGCGCAGGCCAGGTTTCTGTTTTAACTGGCCTTTAAATCCACGCCAGGCATCAAAACGCCCCAACTCCATAAAACTGAAAAAACGATAATTAGGCAGATGATCACGCCAGCCCATGTCGTGCAGCTGAATACGATAGGTCAGACTGGCAGTCTCGGTTAATCCACGGTCTGTTTTTCCCGCCAGCCACAACAGGAAAAAACGGATCAGCATATTCATACAGTCAGGTTCCGGAAAAAGATTAAAGCGTCTGCCATTGCAGAGTTTCGGTAGACCACAGAGTAACACCCTTTTCACACACCGGGGTCAGACCGATCACCGCCAGCACTTCGTTCTCACGGCAGAGTACCGGCCAGTATGGGCGAAGCCACAGGGGGATATTGCTTTCCTGCCAGATCTGTTTGGCCGTTCGCGCCGGGCGACCTGGCCACGCCGCTTTCAGGCCGTTCACAGTGCCTGCCGCACGGATATCACAGTCGGCCAAAGACGTCAGTACCTCACCTGAAACCAGAATACGGCCGCCATACCAGGGGATGACCTCGCTCACATGGGTGCTCTGCGTTGTCAGTTCACCGGACTTCTGCCAGGCATACACTGCCCTACCATGACGTTGCAGAGTGACACCGGCATAGGGCGTCGCCGGGTTACGGTCGCTGGCGGCGCTCAGGCATTGCTCCAGCCAGTGTGGCAGTTTATCGCCCTGAGGTATGGGTAGAGCCAGACGGCTGAGCCACAGAGTCAAGGCATGATGGTGATACGCCTGCCCCAGCGCTGCCAGCGCATCGAGATCCAATGACCAGGGCAAGGTACAGGGTAAATCACAGGGCTTAAGCAGTGGCTCCAGCTTTTCGGCCAGCAAGGTCTCTAATAAATTCTGATCCTGCTGCAGTCGAACAGCCGTCGCCGCCAACCGCTGAGAAAGCCCGGGCACCCGCTCGGTGAGCGCAGGCAGTACCTCGTGTCTCAGCCAGTTGCGGTCATAGACGGTATCGGTGTTGCTGGGGTCGTCCACCCAGTTCAGTGACATGGCACGGGCCGCCCCCTCAAGCTCAGACCTCGACAGCCCGAGCCAGGGGCGCAGTAAACGACGTTGCTCACCGGCAGCGTCACTGAGAGACCGTTCTGCCGGCATGGCACTGAGCCCCTTCAGGCCACTGCCTCTGAGCAATCGCAGCAACAGGGTCTCAGCCTGATCGTCGGCGTGATGAGCCAGCAATAACACTGAATCTTCGGGCAATAGATCCTCAAAAGCGGCGTAGCGGGCGCGCCGGGCGGCGGCCTCGGTGCCCTCTCCGGCATCCATCACCGAGACTTTGCGGGTGACAAGAGGGATGTTCAGTGCATCACACGCCTGTTGGCATTGCTGCTGCCAGTCATCGGCCTCAGGCATTAGTTGATGATTGATGTGTACGGCGGTCAGGCGCGAGGCCCACTGAGAGTCCGCGGCAAGGCAATGCAGCAACAGCATGGAGTCCAGCCCGCCGCTGAGCCCAAGAAAGAGTGGGCGCTCTGGAAAAGTCGACAGAGCAGCCTGCAGCGGCTGTTGCAGATTCCGGATCTGCGCCTGAGTCAGCCCTGAGTGCTCAGGCAAAGACCAGCTCAACGGCGTCCTCACCAAAGGCGTATCTGAGTTCCTGCAGCTGCTCATCGGTCGGGTTGACGCACCACTGATCGTCCAGGCGGATATCGCAACAGGCCACCTCGTTGCTGTACGACAGCACCACCGGGCAACCGTTTTCCAGTGGCTGTAACAAGCCCCGCAGTTGCTGAC
>JBPEXS010000117.1:0-1202 GCA_052031325.1 Thalassolituus sp.
GCCCCTGCCAGACACGAAAATTGAGATCCTTGAAGACAAAGACTGGATCCGTGCCTGGATGGATGAATACCACCCAATGAAGTTCGGTGAGCGTCTCTGGGTCTGTCCCAGCTGGCGTGAGCCACCTGAGCCAGAGGCTGTAAACCTGCTGCTGGACCCAGGGCTGGCATTTGGTACTGGCACACACCCAACCACCTCGCTGTGCCTGAAGTTCCTCGATCGTACGGTCAAAGGTGACGAGCTGGTGGTGGATTTCGGCTGCGGCAGCGGTATTCTTGGCATCGCGGCATTGCTGTTGGGCGCAGATCGTATGATTGGCACAGACATCGACCCGCAGGCACTGATTGCGACCGAAGATAATGCCGGGCGTAACAAGGTCAGCAACGAACGCTACGCCGTATATCTGCCCGAAAACACCCCAGAGGTAAAAGCAGATATCACAGTGGCGAACATACTGGCAGGACCGCTGGAATCTCTGGCACCGGTGATTGCCGGACTGACCGCCAGCGGAGGCAGACTGGCTTTATCCGGCCTGCTGCGCGAACAGGCTGAGCAGGTGTCCTCGACCTATCAGGAATGGTTCGAAATGAACCCACCTGAATACGAAGACGACTGGGCCATGCTGACTGGTATCCGTCGTTAATTACCCGTTTTAATTATGCAGCCTCCTGTGTGAGGCTCTGAACTGCAGGCTCCTTAATGAAGGTAACACGCTGTCCTCATTGCAAAACCAGTTTCCGCGTCAGTGAAGCCGCACTGACCGTGGCTGGCGGAGCCGTCCGTTGTGGTTCCTGTCTGCAGGTTTTCAGCGCTGCAGATCATTTTGTTGGCTCACCACCCGTCGCGGAACAAACCACAAAGAATCCGGAACCGCCCGAGCCGCAGGCAGAAAACAGCGTCTCTGAGACTTCTCCCGGGCCTTCGCAGACCGAAGCCAGGGCTACGCCAGAGGAGCCTTCTGCGAAACCAGACTCATCCACTGGCATGCTTTTCACCTTTGACGACGAGCCAGAGCCAGAGCCAGAGCCAGAGCCAGAGCCAGAGCCAGAGCCAGAGCCAGAGCCAGAGCCAGAGCCAGAGCCAGAGCCAGAACAGCCTGAATCATTGGTTGCAAACCGTGAAGCCGAACAGGACAACCTGGATGAACTGCCATTTGCCGCTCGTCCAGCACGCTCAACGGCAGCAGGGCTGCAAAACTGGCA
>JBPEXS010000118.1:0-3298 GCA_052031325.1 Thalassolituus sp.
TCGCATTCCAGCATTTCCTGAGTGTTTTCACCAATCAGCAGACGACCCAGGTCCTGCAGGTTAGGCAGGCCTTCCAGGAACAGAATACGTTCGATCAGCATATCCGCATGCTTCATCTCATCGATCGACTCGTGGTATTCCTTGTCGGCCAGGTGCTTCAGACCCCAGTCTTTGTACATACGGGCATGAAGAAAGTACTGGTTAATGGCAATCAGTTCATTTCCCAGAATTTTATTCAGGTATTCAATTACTTTGGCATCACCTTGCATGCGACGGCTCCTTTGGCGGTATGTGTGTGTTGAATCATTCTGATCTGATTAAGCGGAATTGCAAGGTAAAAAAAGGGGTAAATACGCGGAGAAAATCACAAAAGAAGGGCATAAAAAAATCGCTATCGTAGTCGAAACGATAGCGATTTCTTTTTAAAGCGAAATCAGGAGGAATCAGGCGACGCTGAACAGGCCTGCCATTTCCTGTGCTTTGGCCTGAGCTTCGCGGAAGACGGCTTTGGCGTGGCGTGCACACTTACCGCACTGGCTACCAACGCCTGTGCATGCACGGACTTCCCGTATGTGGCTGGCACCGTTTTCAGCAGCCTCGATGATGTCGCGCTCTTTGACTTGCTTACAGATACAAACGTACATGATGAAAATCTCTGTTTTTGCCCAATGACGGTAAGTATAAATGCAAATCTTTCTTGTTTACAAGTGCATCCGAGTCTTTTTTGTAACTGAGGGCGTTAGTCGGATATGTCTGTCCTGACTCGGTTCTGAGTTACACCTGTGTCTCCACTTATGCCACACCTTGTCCTGAACCTGAACCTGACACGTACCAGGCCACCGTGAGGAGTCACTGGCGGGTAGATGATGGTGTTAACACCACATCAGGCGCTTCTGGAAGGCACCTCTTTTTCAGCTTTTGCAGGTTGTATGCCATTCGTGAGGTGATCCAGTACCGTGCTGGCAAGAAGGCGGTAATCCTGTGCGGCACGGCTGTCGGGTGCGAAAAGATGGACGGGTAACCCAGCCTCAAACGCCTCTGCAACGCGTATATCATTGCGGATTCCGGGTAATAACCGGTCGCTGCCAAACAAAGTTTCTACCTGATTCAGAACCGTGCGATGGTGGCATTTAGCGGTGGCCACCATGCTCGGTACAAAGCCAAGCAGGCTCAGACCGGGGTTGTCCGTTTGTTTGATGTCGTACATCAGCTGAACCAGTTGTTTGATTCCATCGTAGGACAGGTAATGAGGGACAAAGGGAACGAGTACGTCATCTGCCGCCAGAAGGGCACTTTGCAGTAATTGATCCAGTGACGGCGGGGTATCCAGAATGACGAGGTCGAACACCTCAAGAATGCCCGATGTATGCAGCTGCTGGCGGAGGTGTCCGGTAGTGCAGCTGAATTCATTATGAATAAACGCTGGGTCGGCCTGACTCAGCCAGACCCCGGGGATTTCAGAGCGTCGCAGGGTTTTGCTGATGGACAGGTCAGGCTGACGGAAACAGGTGTGCAGAAACGGGATTTCAGAGCGTCGACTGAGACCGAGCCCCGGCGCACAATGAGACTGTGAATCCAGGTCGAGTATCAGAACTTTTTTCCCACGGTTGGCAACCGCTGCTGCCAGATTAACCGTGGTGGCTGTTTTACCCGTGCCGCCTTTGCGGTTGCCGATGGCGAGAACGTCAGCGCGGCTCACAGATCAGAACAGTTCAATCGCAGGGCGGCCATCGTCTTTATCCGGTGATACTCCGGTGACAACCATCTTATGCGTATCGGCCTGTTCCTTCATGGTGTAGATTTTCTCGAGTGAATCAATCACGTCATGCAGATCAAGCAGCGGGTGGTCGACTTCACCGGCGACAGCCTGACTCAGTAAGCGGAAGCGCTCTTCCAGCAGGGTCAGGCCATGCTGAATGTGCTCAATCTGCTGGCGGGTTACGTCCTGAAACTGTGACTCGCTAAGCACATCCAATGCAGCATTGCGTACAAAACTGATGGCTTCGTGTGTGCTGCCTGACAGGGTATCCAGTGTGGTTACCGCCTGTTCAAAGTCTTTTGAAATGGTGGTGACAGCATCGGTGATACTGGCAAGCCAGGTCATTTCATTTTCCGTCTGCTGACTGCTCTCGGCCATGGTTTTGAGCTGACCGTCCACCTTTGCCGAAACCTGCAGAACACTGGTTTCGATTTGCCCGGCGGCGTCTTCAATCTGCATTGAAAGATTCCGGACTTCGTCAGCCACTACGGCAAAACCTCGCCCGGCTTCACCGGCCCGAGCCGCTTCAATCGCTGCATTAAGTGCCAGCAGGTTGGTCTGTTTAGTGACATCGCGGATCAGTCCGATCAGAGGTTTAAAACTCTCTACCTGTTCGACCACATCACGGATCGCAATTTCCTCCAGCTCTCTCTGCTGTTCATGCTGCTCGCGGTAATTACTCATTTCACTGAGTAGCTTATGACTACGCTTAATGATGTCATGAGCTTCCGCACTGATGTCATCGGCTTCACTTTTACCGGTCGACATATCTTTCAGAAAGCTCTGCGAATTTTTACTGATCACCAGCAGCCGTTCCATGATGGTGGTCGCGGCTTTTTCGGTCAGCTGATTGGTTTTATCCAGATGGGCATTGAACAAAGCGGCTACCGGACTGAAGCTTATTAATACATCACGAAGGTCAGACAGCATCTGCTTTTCAGCATCAGACATCACCATGACAGGCTCGGCTTCGTCAAATTTGCTTTCATCAGACGGTGAATCATCGCCTGTCATGCGGGCGACAAACCATTTAACCCAGATCCGGTTAAGGTGGATGACAAGGAACATGGCTAAAGCCAGAGATATCGCCGTAATGACTTCTCCTATCTGGTGCATCTGGCTTAGAAGTGCCGTCATGGGCTTAAAAGCCAGCAGGAAAATCACCAGAAAAATCATCGGGAATAACGTGTTTGCCAGTAAAGCAAAACGGTTACGGCGGATTCTTAAGGGTTTTAAATCAGTATCGAGTTTCATGAGACTCCTCCGGTACGGTCATGCGCCGGGTACGACCTGTTTGATGACTCTGACCAGATCGGTTGCAGAAACGGGTTTAACCAGCCAGCCGGTTGCTCCGAGGCGCTTGGCTTCGTCCCTTTTGGAGGATTCACTTTCCGTAGTTAATGTCAGTATGGGGGTAAACCGGAAACTCGGCATGCTGCGCACTTCGCGGATAAATTCCAGTCCGGTCATGCGTGGCATATTGACGTCTGTGATAATCAGGTCTGGTTTCAGATTACGCAGTTTATCCAGCCCTTGTGG
>JBPEXS010000119.1:0-6239 GCA_052031325.1 Thalassolituus sp.
GCCTGCAGGCGGGTAGCGCTGCGGTCCGAGGTCATGGTGGTCTCAAGGCCCAACCCCAGTGGCAGGGACAGTTCGTACAACAGCAGATACTGAGCGGCGGCTTCGGCGCTGTCCGGTACCCGGTACCATTCAGGATCATCCGCATGCAGTTGCTGGTTCAGATTCTTCATGGTGTCGCTGAGGGCCGTGACCTGGACCACCTCAGGCTGGGCACGCAGCCACTCGGCGTAAGCGTCCAGCTGCTGCAAGAATTCGACCTGATTCACGCCATCGCTGACGCCTGAATCGGCAATAAAGAAAAGCGCATGGAGGCTCTTCAGCGACTCATCAATGTGATCAATGGTGCGGCGGATCTCAAAGGTTTCGTCATAGAAAGCGTGCCAGCTTTCGGTCAGATTATTGCGTGGAATAAAACTCGCGCAGATGACCACCAGTGCCAGCATCCCGAAGAACAGGGCTTTATGGCGGTTTATGACGAAATCAGCAAAGCCATCAATCCAGGTGTCCGGCTTTTCTTCTTTACGGTAGTTACCCGGGGGCGGCAGGATGCGGATGATGGCGGGCAGCAGGGTCATCGACAGTGCCCAGGCAATCATGACGCCGACGGCAATCATATTGCCCATGTCACGGTAAGGCGGAGAGTCACTGGTGTTAAGCGACAGCACACCGATCATGGTGGTGACACTGGTGATAAATACCGGCGAGGCATTGATACGCAGACTGCCTTTCAGGGCTTCTTCGCGGCTCTGGCCGTGCTGCAGGTTCAGGTAGTAAGACACCAGAATATGAATGGTATCGGCCACGGCAATGGTCATGATGGCCGTAGGCACAAAACCGGTCGGCGGCGTCAGCTGGTAACCCAGCCAGCCAAAAATCCCCATGGTGGTGGACACCGACAGGCCGATCAGGGCGCTGGTCAGTACCACGCCCGAGAAGGTGCGCAGCATCAGCAGCATGATCACCAGCATCACCGCGTAGGCGATGATCAGCAGGTCCTTGATGTCCTTGCGGATGGCCTCAGCCATGGTCAGGTTGGATGTCGCTGAGCCACCCAGCTCAATCAGAAAATCCGGATACTGAGGACGCAGCTCCGCCAGCATCTCACGAGCGGCATAAACCGCTTCCCGGGTGGCTTCAGAGGTCTGGTGGTCAGGCAGATTCAGGGTCAGCAATATGGCTGTGACCTGACCATCGCGGGACAGGAGACGATCAGGGATATCACGCTCATCCAGCGCTTTATTCATCAGCGCATTCAGATCATCGGGCAGATCATCGCTGTAGTACATGGAGTCAATGTCGAGATCATCGCCGTCGACCGCGGTGTGCTGGTAGTTCTGAATGGAATCGACCCGGCGCACATGGGGCATGGTCCAACCGGTATCCGTCAGATGCTCAACCAGCTCAAGACCGGTGGGTGAGAACAGGTCCTGGGTTTCAGATGAGACCAGAAACAACAGACTGTCCTGCTTGGAAAAACGATGCTCCATATCCTCGAACGCCTGCAGCTGAGGGTTCTGGTCACTGAAATAGGCGCGCAGGTCACTGGTAAAACTGAGGCGGGTAACCCCAGCCGAAGTGGCCACAATAAACAGAGTGCTCAGAGCCAGAATCAGCCAGGGATGGCGTTGGATAAAATCAAAATAGCGATCGCGCATAATGGGTCTCCTGATCAACTGATCAGGATAGTAATTCACGTCAGGGCCTTGGCAAGGTCCGATTCTCCCAGAATTCAGCCACTTCACCCCCGGATTTGCCCAGATCAGCTAGGACAGCGGCATACTGATCGCTATAATCACGGGCGAATTCTGATGGAGAGTTTCATGCAGCCGGATACGCCTGCCGTGATGCAGTGGGATAAGCTGCTGTCTGCTCTGAGATTTGGCGAATCTCAGGCCACCCTTGATCTGGAGCGCGGCCGTACGCCGTTCCACAAGGATTATGACCGTATTATTTTTTCGTCTGCCTTCCGCCGTCTGGACCGCAAAACCCAGGTCCACCCACTGTCGGAAAACGATCATGTCCATACGCGCCTGACCCACAGCCTGGAGGTGGCCTGTGTCGGACGATCACTCGGTACTCAGGTCGGGCAGTTACTGCATGGCCAGCTTCCTCATGATATCGATGCCAGTGATATCGGTGCGATTGTACAGGCGGCCTGCCTTGCCCATGATATCGGCAACCCTCCTTATGGCCATACCGGTGAAGATGCTATCCGTAACTTCTTTGTCAGCCCGGATAACGCCGATCTGCTGGAGGGGCTGACGGCGGAACAGATCGCCGACCTGCAGACTTACGAAGGCAATGCTCAGGGGTTCCGTATCGCCACCAAGCTTGAGTACTACCGCCATGATGGTGGTATGCGCCTGACCTATGCGACGATCGGTACGTTTCTGAAATACCCCTGGACGGTGGATTATGTATTGCGCGGCGAGCGCAAGAAGTTCGGCTGCTTTGGTTCTGAACTGGTGGACATGAAGGAAGTGGCGGATGTGCTGGGGCTTCTGCCCACGGGTGACAATGCCTGGTGTCGCCATCCGTTGGTGTACCTTGTCGAGGCGGCGGATGATATCTGCTACTGCCTGATTGACCTGGAAGACGGGGTTGAACTCAATCTGCTGCGTTATTACGAGGTGGAAACGCTGTTCAAACCCTTGTTTGAAGACCGCTGGGAACAGATTCAGGAAATTCTGGCCAAAGCAGATCATGACCGGCGGCGGCTGCAGATCCTTCGCGGGCAGGCGATGGAAGTCATGGTACAGGCCATCAGCAGTGTGTTTATGCGCGAGCAGCAGGCACTGATGAAAGGTCAGCTGGATGGCAGCCTGATTGATCACTGTTCGGAAGAAATCCGCTTTCTGGTGAACGGTGCCAAGCAGCTTGCACGTGAGCGGATCTTTAACGATGGCCGCAAGCTGTCAATTGAGGTCGGCTCCTATGCTACTCTCTCGGTTTTGCTACGACGTTTTCTGGATGCAGTCCGTGAGTCGGTGACCGAGGGTGAAGCAACCTATCGTAACCGGCGTATTCTTGGTTTATTGGGGCGCTCAGCACCGACCCCGGAGACCTCGCTGTATCACGCTTACATGCGGGCCGTGGATTATGTGGCGGGGATGACCGACAGTCATGCCGCCATGACCGCCAGGCAGTTTAATGGATACCATCCCGACTGACGGGCTGGTTTAAGATTATTGAAAAAGGTTTCTGAACACACATGGATTTTAACTTTCCTCTGATCCTGATGGTGGCCACGGCGGTGACGGGTGTGATCGCTCTGATCGACCAGCTCTGGCTGAAAAAGCTGCGTCTGGAAAAAGCCTCCGTCATGGCACAGTCCGGGGCTGATGAGGCCGAGATCGAAGCGGCAAAAGAAGAATCATTTCTGGTTGAGAACGCCAAATCTTTCTTCCCAGTGCTGGCGATTATCTTTGTACTGCGTTCCTTTATTGCTGAGCCTTTCCAGATTCCTTCAGGCTCGATGGAGCCGGGCCTGGTACCGGGTGACTTTATTCTGGTGAGCAAGTACTCCTACGGTCTGCGCATGCCCGTGTGGGGCAATGTACTGATTCCCACTGGCGAGCCTGAGCGCGGTGATGTGATGGTGTTTTTCCCACCGGATAACCCGCGTTACTTCATCAAACGGGTGATTGGTCTGCCGGGTGACCACATTGAGTATTACGAAGGTCGCCTGACGGTCAACGGCGAGCTGGTACCTATGGAGGAGCTGGGCGGTGAACCTGCCTACAACCCGACCAGATACCTGCTCAGCGAGACCATGAACGGCGAAAGCCATGAAGTGCAGTGGTTGCTGAAGCAGAACCCCTACAACGATAGTGTTGGTGTTCTGCTTGGGCCTGAAGGCGAGTGGGATGTTCCCGACGGGCATTACTTTATGATGGGTGATAACCGTGGCAACAGCGGTGACAGCCGCATGTTCGGCTACGTGCCTGAGAACAACATTGTCGGCAAAGCCGAGGCGGTGTGGATGCACTGGGAATCCTGGTCTACGCTTCCTTCATTCAGTCGCAATAAAGCCATCCAGTAATATGACGGTAAAAACCGCACGCAAACCCTGCCGGGTCTGCACCTACAGCCGCTGGGCCATGGTCGGCACAATGCTGATCATGTTCGCAGCGGTGGCATCACTCAGTCTCTGACGACAGGCACCCCGTGCGTGTGCCAGAAATATTTCGTAGACCCACTAGCAATTTACGAATCCATCACTACAATGCCTGCATCTGAATCATAGGGGCCGGTTATGGATCTGATGAGAATGGTGAAAGCTCAGGTGCTGAACGTGGTTGACCGAACACTGCCGGTTAAGCCAGTACAGCGCTCGGATGAAGAACAGGTTCTGCTGAACCGTGAATCCCGTCGTATGCACCTCTATATCAGCCATCATTGCCCGGCTTCGATTGAAATCAAGCGTCATTGTCAGCGCATTGGTCTCAATGTGGTGGAAAAGGACGTCGGCCGCGTTAACTGTTACCGTAACGAACTGGTGAACGGTGGCGGACACAGCATGGTTCCCTGCCTGATGGTGGAAGACAATTCCGGCCGCCACTGGGTTTACAGCCCGGGCAAAATCTACTCTTTCCTTGACCGTCGACTCGGCTCACTGTCCGTTCTGCCGGCACTCAACAAGCATTCTGCAACCTGATTTTCACAACCTGTTCTGTTTTGTTCGACTGTGTAATCAGAACCCCTTATCTGTCACCGTCTGGTCTATTCTGAGGTCATCTGTAACCCGGAGTGATCTGACCCATGCTGCGATTTCTGCTGTTGCTGTCGATGTGTGCCAACGCATCTGCTTTTGTAACACCAGCCCAGGAGCGGATCAGCCTGACACTCGCCACGGGTGAACGCTATGTGGTAACCCCCGAAGGCTCACACACCTCTCCATACCTTGTCCTTGAAGATGGCCGCATCCTGGTCGCCGAGGGCAGCTATTACCTGCTGGCTGAACTCAGCGAACGGGGTGAACCGGTCTCTACCGGTGAGGTGTTCGGAGAAATCGGTGGTTACCGCGCCATTCATGCCGGAGAGCCTCAGACGCTGGCTGCAGCCAATGGCCAGCCAGAGCGCCTGCCAGTGCGCTACAGCGGCGGCTTTTACGAGCAGCCGGTCGTGGTGGTGCGCATTGCTTTTGCCGACCAGTATTTCAAATACAGCGATGAGCAGGTGGCTGCGCGTTTCTTTGGCAGCAACAACAGCGTTGCGGATTACTACCTTGAGAACTCCTGGAACGATTTCAGCATAGTGCCAGCCAGTGAAGCTTCCGGGACGGCCAATGATGGCGTAATCCAGGTTGTCTCGAGCGCAAATCACCCGAATTTCGGCAGCCAGTACGGCAGCAACAGCAGTGCCCTGGCGCGCATGGCTTTTACCGCGCTGGAACAGTCTGTGGACCTTCAGGCCTATGACAACAATGGAGATGCCTGGCTGGATCCAACTGAGTTAGGAGTCGTTGTGCTGGTAGCTGGGTATGAGCAGGCCTATGCCAGCACAGCGTCCTCTTATCCGAATGTCTGGGCACACCGCGCTGCGATCACGGCGGAAGAGGTCGACGGTCTGTGGCTGAGTGATTACGCCATGTTTGGTGAGATGCACGAATCTCATCTGGCGACGGTGGGCCTGATGGCGCATGAGCTGGGTCATCTGCTGCTGGATCTGCCTGACCTGTACGACAGCGTTGGTGTTGCCAGCGGTCTGGGGCAGTGGGGCCTGATGAGTACCGGTATCTGGAATGCCGGGGGTGGTAAAGCCGGTGATAAGCCTGCACACCTTGTGTCCTGGTCAAAAGAAACGGCGGGATTCACCCAACCTCTGGAAGTGGCTCAGGGGCCAGTCTATCTCAGCAGTGGCAGCGCTGATGAAAGTGCCATGTCGATCGATCTCGACCCTTACCGCCACGGCAAACGTATCCTCATTGAGCAGCGCTACAAAAGCGGATACGACTCCGGCCTGCCGGACAGTGGCCTGCTGATCACCCGGGTCGACGACCGGTTCAACTACGGTAACCTGAAATTCCTGACTTCGGATCAGTCTGACTATCTGATTGGCAATGCCTCAGGCGCCCCCGGTACGGATGTGCGTACTGACAGCAAGGGCGTTGTAGTGACATCGGCAGAAACCCTGGAGCTGGCCGATGGCGCAGTGATTCTCAGTGATGTTGTGACCGGTGTGGATGCCAGTTTTACCTACACCAATGCCCGAGAAGCCAAAGGTCAGGCCCTGGGACA
>JBPEXS010000012.1:0-1423 GCA_052031325.1 Thalassolituus sp.
GTGACTGAAAGCTACTCTAAAACCTCAAGTTAACTTGAGGTAAAGGTTTTTTTATGGGAGAGGTCACGTTTTCTGTGGGTCAGGTCGCAAAGCGCTCCGGGGTGAAGGTCTCAACGCTGCATTTTTATGAGAGCAAAGGCCTGATTAACAGCCTGCGTAACAGCGGCAACCAGCGGCGTTATCGTAAAGATGTGATGCGTAGGGTGTCGGTGATCAAGGCGGCGCAGAAGATGGGCGTTTCGTTGGAGGAGATTCGGGCCGCGCTGGATACTCTGCCAGACAACCGCACACCAGACGCCAAAGACTGGGCAGATCTGGCAGAACGCTGGAATGCCTTGCTCAATCAGCGTATTGATTATCTGACCAGATTACGCGACAGCATCACCAGCTGCATTGGCTGTGGCTGCCTGTCACTGGAGGTGTGCCCTATTTATAACGAGGATGACCATCTGGCCGAATGCGGCGACGGCCCTGTGATTCTGGATCAGAAACACAAAGACAGTCAGGACTGATATGAAGAGTCAGTTGAGAAGTAAGAGGAAGATTGCCGCCTTACTCAGCCGAAGGCGGCAGGATCTGAATGATCAGGCAATGACGACGTTGCGGATCTGAGCGTAGACCTTATTCAGCCATACACGTGAACGCTGACGCTCCATCAGAGACAGGTGCTCTTCACCGTCGGTGATATTACCCGCGCCCCAAAAACTCATGTTCAGAGAATCAATATGACGCATAGTCGGAGTGTGCAACGCCGGTAACTCCAGCTGGTAGTTAGTAGCAACACCTTCACGAATCAGCGCATTATCCAGCGCACTGAAGTCTTCACCGCGGCCCAGATTTTTCACCAGCACTGTTGGCAGTCTACCGGAAAAGCGCTTAAGGAACTTCGCCGCCAGACCCGCAGAATCAATACCGTCGTCAACCACGTACCAGTAAACACAGTTAACGTTCATCTCCTCGCACAGTGAGGCAACGTCATTGTCGTCCATCCACTTATTCAGAAAGCGTTCGCTCTGAGCTGGCAGGTCAACCACAATACTGACGTCTTCTTCGACCGCTTTTTCAACGATCTGGTCAGCGCCTTCGTAGTTATCAATATTGATGGCCTGAGTGAACTCAGGATAGAAACGCGCCAGTGTGTTGTGCGACTGGTCCGCATCAAAACCGGCGTACAGCAGATTGTTATCCAGCATGTACTGAGACAATGCCCGTGACATCACGGATTTACCAACACCGCCTTTTTCCCCACCAATAAAATGAATTGTGCTCATACTCACTCTGTCCTTACTGAAAATGAAACCACTACGGAATACCTGCGCTAACCAGATGCGCCAGAAGGCGGCACATTAACACAGAAAGCCCGCCATTACTGAGGTCATTGGCAAAAACATTCAACGCCCGGGTGTAGGCACATCCTGCTGAT
>JBPEXS010000120.1:0-2492 GCA_052031325.1 Thalassolituus sp.
AGACTCATGTAGATGTCGCTGACGGAGCGGGTCGAAACCGACAGGTGCGTCGGCAGAATGCCACCGATGGACCAGGGCTGACGGCCGAATTCCGCCACAAACCAGCCCATTTCACAGGCAATCCAGGGGGCAGGCAGCGCGAACAGCAAGGCATACAGCAGCCAGCGCTGTTTCTCGACGGTGCCGCGCGCACTGTGCCAGAAGGACAGGCCAATCAGTACCAGCATCAGGAAGCCAAGACCCACCATAATGCGGAAGGTGAAGAACATAGGCGCGACTTTAGGAATGGAATTCTTTGCCGCCAGCTGGATGTCGGCTTCCGTCGCATCAGCCGGATTCTCCACGTATTTTTTCAGCAACAGGCCATAGCCCAGGTTATCGACGTGCTCCTTGAAGGTCGCCAGCGTCTGTGGAGATTCGTCACCGGCCTTGAGTTGTTCCAGCAGGCCGTAGGCGATGATGCCGTCGCGGATTTTCTCTTCATGCTCGGCAATCAGATCTTTGATGCCGGTTACTTCTTCGGTGACTGAGCGAGTCGCAATCAGGCCAAGCGCATAAGGAATGCGAATGGCGTAATCGGTCTCCATATTCTCCTGATCAGGAATGCCAAACAGGGTGAAGGCCGCGGGCGGTTCGTGAGTTTCCCATTCCGCTTCAATGGCAGCGAGTTTTACCTTCTGCACTTCACCAACTTCGTAGCCGGATTCATCACCCAGAACAATCACGGAAAGAATAGAGGCAAGACCAAAGCTGGAGGCAATGGCAAATGAACGGCGGGCAAAGGGCAGGTCGCGTTTTTTCAGCATATAAAACGCTGATATCGCCAGCACAAACATAGCGCCCGTCACGTAACCGGCTGAAACGGTATGGACGAATTTCACCTGCGCGACGGGGTTAAAGATGACGTCGCTGAAGCTCATCATCTCCATGCGCATGGTTTCAAAATTGAATTCCGCGCCGACTGGATTCTGCATCCAGCCATTGGCAATCAGAATCCACAGAGCCGAGAGGTTAGAGCCGATGGCAACCAGCCAGGTGACCACAAGATGCTGGACTTTGCTCATGCGGTCCCAGCCGAAAAAGAACAGACCGATAAAAGTCGATTCAAGGAAGAAGGCCATCAGACCCTCAATCGCCAGCGGCGCACCAAAAATGTCACCGACATAATGCGAGTAGTACGCCCAGTTCGTTCCGAACTGGAACTCCATGGTCAGGCCCGTGGTGACACCCAGAGCGAAGTTGATACCAAACAGTTTGCCCCAGAACTTCACCATGTCCTTGTAGACCTGTTTGCCGGTCATAACATAAACCGACTCCATAATGGCCAACAGGAAGGCAAGCCCCAGGGTCAGAGGCACAAACAGAAAATGATAAAACGCGGTGATGGCAAACTGCAGCCGCGACAGGTCAACCAGGGTTTCACTGATCATCGGAGATCTCCTGATAAAAGGTGGAATCAGACACAGCGTCAGCATCAGAGGCGTTGTGACGGTCTGAAGGTAAGCCCAGATAAGATTCAAAGCGGTCACCGGCAGGCTGTTCATGCTCTGGCGACTGGAAGAAGAGTTGGGCGATGACGAAGAGCACCGCAAGCTTCACGACCAGAATGGCCGTTAATTCACGGATGAGGGGGATGCTGAAAACAGAAGGTCTTTTATCCATTCTGTGCTCTCCGGGTTAACACCGCCTGCGACGATACGCCCGCTTTCAGGTACATGCAAGTATTATATTAGTTAAAAACGATTTGCTGATATGTGTAATGCCCAAGGCTTGATAAATGTCATTTTCAATCGGCGATTGTTGTCGGATTGTCGGGCTGGGTTGGGGAAGTGGGTGAACGGGAGGTGGTGGTTGAGCGTGGATTTCACGATACCTGAGGCGCTGAAAGTGCAACGAAAAAACCTTCACGCCTTTGCAACAATCGGGCACCATGCTGGTCACAGACCTTAACCCATCTGTCTTCAGGCTATGAGCAGAACTCTCAATATCACTCAGACACTGGATAAGCTGCTGGACGACTCCGACGGCAAGGCCATCAGTATTGACGATGTCGTCTCAAGTCTCGAAAGCCGGGGCTTCGGGCCGCTGCTGCTTGCACCTGCATTGATTGCGTTTCTGCCGACAGGGGCGATTCCTGGCATTCCTTCCGTGTGTGGAATTCTGATTTTCCTCGTTGCAATTCAGCGCCTGATCGGCAAGAAGCACCCCTGGGTGCCATCTAAGCTGCGCGATGTGGATTTTGACCGCGAACGTTTCAGCAAGGGGCTGGACTGGGTCCGCCCCTGGACTGAGAAGATTGATAAGCTGTTCCGCCCGCGACTGACCTTTTT
Source organism: Thalassolituus sp. (assembly GCA_052031325.1). Classification (GTDB taxonomy): domain Bacteria; phylum Pseudomonadota; class Gammaproteobacteria; order Pseudomonadales; family Oceanobacteraceae; genus Thalassolituus. The sequence continues at coordinate 2,331 of JBPEXS010000120.1, forward strand.
ATTCTCACCATTGATGAGCTGGATTATTGCTGCACTCTGTGTGGTTTTCGGTTTATTGATGATCCCACTTGAGCTGGTGCCCATGGCAGCCGCAGCCCCGGCTCTGGCGATTATTTTAGCCGCCATCGGACTCAGTACCCGGGATGGTATTTTTCTGATTAT
>JBPEXS010000121.1:0-3327 GCA_052031325.1 Thalassolituus sp.
TACGCAGCTAACTTCGCCATCATGGTTGATATGTGTATGTTCTCTCTGGGTGGTGAGCTGAAGTTCCGCGAACTGATCTCTGCCCGTCTGGCTGACATGGTTTCTAAGATGTACCTGGCCTCTATGGTACTGAAGCACTGGGAAGATCAGGGCTCTCAGAAAGAAGACCTGCCACTGGTTGAGTACACCATGCTGAAGCTGTTCTCTGAGTTTGAAGAAGCTCAGGAAGGCCTGATCAAGAACCTGCCAAGCAAGCCTGTTGGCATGCTGCTGAAACTGCTGACTCTGCCATTTGGCCGTCGCACCAGCGCACCTGGCGACAAGCTGGTCGCTAAGATCGTTGATATGGTTTCTTTCCACACTGGTACCCGTGAGCGTCTGATCAAGGGTGTTTACCGTGGCGAAGAAATCGGCAAAGCTTATGAGCCTTCCGCTAACCCACTGGCCGTTTATGACAGCCTGCTGGATCGCGTTGAGAAAGCTGAACCTCTGTACAAGAAGATCAGCGAAGCCCTCAAGGCTGGTAAGTACGACGAGTCTGCACTCAGCATCGAAGGTCGTATCACCGATGGCGTTGCCATGGGTGTACTGACTGAAGAAGAAGGTGAGTTCATGCTGGCATTCGAAAAAGACGTTCTGGATATGGTTCACGTTGACCACTTCCCGCTCGAATTCTTCGGTGAAGTCGCTGAGAACCAAGACAAGGAACCTGCTAAGAAAGCCGCTCCAAAGAAGAAGGCTTCTGACGCAGAGACTGCATAAGTCCTTGTACTTCTCGTAAAAAAGCCCCGCTGATGCGGGGCTTTTTTTTGCCTGTCGTTTCCCCACTAAAGCGACAGCTGATGAGTATCAGACGGGCTCGCCCCACCCTGCAGTGATACCAGACCCGCAAGTACAGACTGAAGCAGACCCGTTAATCTGTTCTGGCAACTGACGCACTGGATTACAGGCACAAAAAAGCCCGGTATTCACCGGGCTTAATCACTTACACGTCACTTACTGAGTTATGTGTTAAAGCGCCTCAGAGATCGTCCAGGAAGCGTTCTGCATCGAGTGCAGCCATACACCCGGTTCCGGCCGAAGTAATCGCCTGACGGTATATATGGTCAGATACATCACCTGCTGCAAATACACCCGGTACACTGGTCTGGGTCGCGTTGCCGTTGAGGCCACTCTGGACCTGAATATAGCCGTCTTTCATTTCAAGCTGACCTTCAAAGATACCGGTGTTCGGCGAGTGACCAATGGCCACGAAGACACCTTCCAGATCAATATCTTCAGTTTCTCCGGTTTCAGTACTGCGGATACGCATTCCGGTGACACCCATGTCGTCACCCAGCACTTCATCCAGAGTGGAATTCCACTTGATAGTAACGTTGCCATTTTCGGCTTTATCCAACAGCTTATCTGCCAGAATTTTCTCACTGCGGAAACTGTCGCGACGGTGTACAACCACCACCTCTGAAGCAATGTTTGACAGGTACAGAGCCTCTTCCACCGCCGTGTTACCTCCACCAATGACTGCTACCCGCTTCTTGCGGTAGAAAAAGCCGTCACAGGTTGCACAGGCTGATACACCCTTACCCTTGAACGCTTCTTCACTTTCCAGCCCCAGGTAACGGGCACTGGCGCCCGTAGCAATGATCAGAGCATCACAGGTGTACTCACCAGAATCGCCCTTCAGATAAAACGGTTTCTGCTTCAGATTTACTTCGGAGATCTGATCAAACACGATTTCGGTATCAAAGCGCTCTGCGTGCGCTTTCATACGCTCCATCAGTTCTGGCCCCTGAACACCCTGTGCATCTCCCGGCCAGTTATCTACTTCAGTAGTTGTGGTCAGCTGACCACCCATCTGCATACCTGTGATAATCACGGGATTCAGGTTCGCCCGCGCCCCATAGACAGCTGCGGTGTATCCAGCAGGGCCAGAGCCCAGAATCAGAAGTTGTACGTGTCTCGGGGTGCTCATTATTGTCTCCACTTGAATTCTTGTTTCACACATCCTATCTGGGGGCGCTCTGATAAAAAACCAGTGCCACAACAAAATAAAATCCTATTGCTCAGAAATGTCGCGGCCGGCCACGGCAAAAAAAGCCATTACAACAAATAACAAATCGTAGCGATTCAGATTTTATCAATAAAAACATAGGGTTAAATGATAATTTCAGGGGCAGTACACGCTCCGCCAAGTTATCATCGTTGTTGAACAAACGGTCATGATACAGGATTAACACACATTCAAACCGCTCTAAGGTCTCCTTCATGTCAAACCAGCAGATTGCACAGCAGAAATCCCGCCTGGGTACCCTTCTTCTGCACAAAGGACTGATCACAAGAACTCAACTCGACGCCGCCCTCAGGTTACAGGCTGACAGCCAGCTGAAACTGGGTGAGATCCTGGTCGAACAAGGCTGGTTGACTGATGCTGAGCTCAACAAAGCCCTTAAGAAACAGTCCCGCTACCGTTTGTTTGCAGCGGTCAGCGCTGCTTTACTGGGCCCGATGCAACCGTTCGTCAGCACAGCACATGCTGCGATAGACAACTCTGTAGTGGCAGAGGCCAGTATGATGAAACGCAGTGGCCTTGTTCCCATGACAGAAGAAGCCATGGGAGATGTCACCGCACAGGGGCTCGCTGAAAACGTGGCGTATCTGAGTGAACTGGTGAACGATGATGCACCGACCGATGAAGCCGGTGAAAAGGCAGTCATGGCCACCCTCGAATCCCTGTTCCCGGCTCTGAACCTGCTCTCCGATTATGAGATCTCAGATGTTGAGTATCACGATTCTGATACTCCCATGGTCAGCTACAATGAAGATGGCTCCATCAACATTAAGGTGCCTAAGCGCATCGGAGAAATCGCCTTCCGTGACCTGAATATTGCCGGTGGCAATGGTCCTGTCATGGGAGACCTGCTGATCAAGGATATCCGTATGTCAGCCGACTCCAGCATCACCATCAAGGTCAATAACTGATACCAAGTTCAGCCCATAAAAAAGCCGCCCGATTGGGCCACTGCTGTCCCACAGTTTGGGATCATACAACGAGCCTCATCTGAGGCTCGTTTTTGTTGGGGTCTGGAGGCGAAGGATTTAGCACCTCCTGAAGCGTCTTTCGTTCAAACAGATTCATCTGAAGCACCCTCAACATTCGCAAAACAGTCCACCCCGAGCGGGCTGCATACCGGGCGTAAGCAACCAGCAGATACACCGTCATCGCGATCCATATCTGAGTCAGAACGGCATTACGGGAGCGACCCAGAAACGTTTTGATGGAAAGGCTCTGCTTGATGGCTTTAAAGAAGAGTTCTACCTGCCAACGGT
>JBPEXS010000122.1:0-1512 GCA_052031325.1 Thalassolituus sp.
AACAGACCGCCAGCCTGGTCAGCATGATTCCGGAAATGCGCCGCATCCGGGTGATTCATTTTGTCGGTATTGGTGGTTCCGGTATGTGCGGTATTGCAGAAGTACTGCTGAACCAGGGTTACACCATTACCGGTTCTGATCTGAAAGCATCCGCCACGACAGACCGTCTGGCCAGACTGGGTGCCAATATTAAAATCGGCCACAGTGCCGAGCACGTCAGTGGTGTGGATGTACTGGTAGTGTCGACTGCCATTGACGAGCAGAACCCGGAAATCAGCACCGCTCTTGAACGTCGTATTCCGATTGTGCGCCGTGCCGAAATGCTGGCTGAGCTGATGCGTTTCCGTCACGGCATTGCCGTCGCCGGTACCCACGGTAAGACCACGACCACCAGTCTGGTGACCAGTATTCTGGCGGAAGACGGTTTTGATCCGACGTTTGTGATCGGTGGCCGGCTTAACAGCGCGGGCACCAATGCAGGTCTGGGGCTGAGCCGTTATTTAGTAGCTGAAGCTGATGAAAGTGATGCCAGCTTTCTGCATCTTCAACCGATGTCAGCCATCGTCACCAATATCGACGCTGATCACATGAGCACCTATGGCGGTGACTTCGAGCAGCTGAAAAATACCTTCATCGAATTTCTGCACAACCTGCCATTTTATGGTGTGGCCGTGCTCTGCATCGATGACGAACATGTGCGCAGTATTATGCCGCACGTCAGCCGTCAGTTTATTACCTACGGTTTCTCAGAAGACGCCGATTACCGTGCTACCGACCTCGAACAGGACGGTATGTTTACCCGCTTTACCGTTCACCGCCCGGATGGCAAAGCGCCGCTGAAAATCCGATTGAAAATTCCGGGGCGTCATAACGCACTGAATGCACTGGCGGCTATCGCCGTGGCGGAAGACGAAGGTGTAAAAGACGCTGCGATTGTAAGCGCACTGGAGAAATTCTCCGGTGTTGGTCGTCGCTTCCAGATTCTGGGTGAATACCCGCTGGGTGATGGCGATGTCATGTTGGTCGATGACTACGGCCATCACCCGCGTGAGCTTGAAGTAACCATTGATGCCATCCGCAAAGGCTTTCCTGAACGTCGTCTGGTGATGGTGTTTCAGCCACACCGTTATTCACGCACCCGCGATTTGTATGAAGATTTTGTCCGGGTATTGTCAGCCGCCGATGTGCTCTTGCTGATGGATGTTTACCCTGCGGGTGAAAAACCGATTGCCGGAGCCGATGGCCGCTCGTTAAGTCGCAGTATCCGCCAGCGCGGCAGTGTTGATCCGATTTTTATCGAACGTGATGAGTCCCTGCAGCAACCACTGACCAGTGTACTACAGCCGGGTGATCTGTTGATTACCCAGGGTGCGGGTGACGTAGGTGGTGTAGCGCAGACGTTAGCTGAAGAATTAACTGGCTGGCTGAAGGAGACCAACGCATGAGTGTACGCAGCCTTGGCAAAATCGCAGTACTGATGGGGGGAGATTCCGCCGAGCGTGAAGTATCACT
>JBPEXS010000123.1:0-2942 GCA_052031325.1 Thalassolituus sp.
TCAATCACCCTGGGGTCTGCCGGGGTCAGTAAGGTACCGACTATCGCCTGCTTCAGTTGCTGCAGGGGCTCATCGCCACCGCGCGTCTGCACCTGTACATAACCAGACTCAAAATTAACGGTCACCTGAGTGTGATAATCATCCAGATAACGCACCAGAGTATGGGTGCCTGAGGGTTTTGCTTCATTACCCCAGATCTCTGTCTGCTCGGGCGACAGAAAGTCCATCAGAGTAGCCTGAAGATCCTGCGGCATCTGCTCAAAATCGTCAGGTAATGGCTCTGAGGATGTACACCCCAGCAATGCAGATATCGCCAGAGAGACAACCGACCATCTGGCTGTGACTGACCCAAAAGAGGGCATCAGAAAGGACTTCAGAACAGGCATCAGAGCAGATAAAGCAAAGCGTATTATTGTCATGCCCTGAGTGTATCCGCCCTGTTCTCAGGCGGCCAGTGCCGGAAACACTCTCAGGCGGTTTTTCTCCAGCTGATCTGCCAGCTCAGCAGGCTGACAATGCTTCAGGTGGGCCAGTATCTGGGCATACAGAGGAATCATGGCGGGCGAGTTGGCAGAGCGCCCCAGAAACGCGGGCGTCATATCCGGCGAATCGGTTTCAAGCAACAGGTGCTGTAGTGGTATCTGGCTCAGGGTGGTCCGCAGCCGGGTCGCGCGCGGATGTGACATGGCACCACCGACGCCGAGGCAAAAACCCAGTTCACACCAGTTCTCAGCCTGTTGCAGACTGCCGCTAAAGGCATGAACCAATCCGCCAGAACGGAAGCGACGGCGTTTAAGCTCAGACGCCACCTCATCATGGGCACCGCGGATATGCAGCACCAGAGGCAGACCGTGCCGTTCTGCCAGCGTCACCTGCTGCTCCAGCCAGTACCACTGGTCTTCCCACCGGGCAGCACCCTCTTTTGCCAGCACCCGGTCCATGCCACATTCTCCGACGGCAATGACGCCGGGGCTGGCTAGCTCCTGATCGAGCCAGAGCAGGTCGTCCTGTCGGTGCTGATGACACCAGTAAGGATGCAATCCCAGACAGTAGGACCACTCAGAGACAGTGGCACAGAACGTGGGCAGGCGTTCTCCCTGCTCGCGGGTAATACCCGGAATCAGCAGGCCCGAGACACCAAGGCGACGGGCCAGCTGCCAGTCGCTGTCACGGCTGCTGTCCAGGGCATCAAAGTCAAAATGACAATGGCTGTCGAACCAGTTCGGTCGAACCGGTTCAGCCACGGTACCCGACCGAACAGCCACTCAGGCCACAATAACCATCCGGGTTCTTGGCCAGATACTGCTGATGATAGGTCTCCGCCAGATAATAGGTCACACCTGAGCGGATTTCGGTGGTGATTTCCGGGTAGCTCACTGCCGACAGGCGTTTCTGGTAGTGATCGCGGGTCTTGAGCGCCAGCGCCAGATCCTCTTCAGAAGACAGGTACAGGGCTGAACGGTACTGAGTCCCGGTATCATTACCCTGGCGCATCCCCTGGGTCGGGTCATGCTCTTCCCAGAATACCGCCAGCAGTTCCTCAAGAGAGATCTCCGCCGGGTTGTACCAGATGCGCACCAGCTCGGTATGACCTGTGCCGCCACTGCAGACTTCTTTATACGTAGGGTTGGGCGTATGGCCGCCGCCATAACCTACAGACGTCACTTTCACACCCGGGATTTTCCAGAACAGGCGCTCAGCCCCCCAGAAGCAGCCCATGCCGACGATCAGCTCGGACAGGTCAGACGGGCAGTCACCCGTGATAGACTGGCCATTCACATAATGCGTAGGTTCAACGTCCATTGGCTCCGGACGCCCCGGCAGAGCTTCTTCTGCACTGGGGATTTTCATTAACTTAGGACGCCACATACGGGAAACCTCCTGCGGAATCAGTCGAAAACACCGGAAACGATCATGTCACCTGCACAGGCAAACAGCGACCGCCCCGAATACTCACTCACTTTTCTGGGTACCGGCAGCGGCGGCAACCTCAGTGTTGGCGCAGCGGCGGCCACACTGGAAAAGAACGGCCAGCCCCTGCTGCTGATTGATTGCGGGCCGGGGACCCTCAATGCCTTTGCCGGACACTACCAGGGACTGCCTGACGCTGTTTTTATCACACATGCTCATATGGATCATATCGCCGACCTGGAAATCCTGACCGTAAGAGCACGACTGGCAGGCGCTGCGCCGATTCCTTTATTTGTCCCTGTGGGTCTTATCACAGTACTGCATCAGCGCCTTGCGACGTATCCCGGCAGCATGGCAGAAGGCGATCATGATTTCTGGCAATCATTTCAACTGCGCCCGGTATCGGATCACTTTATTCTTGGCCGGGATACCTTCCGCCTCTATCCGACCCGCCACCATGCTCCGGGTTCCAGCTTTGCACTGCATCTGCCCGGCTGTTTTTTCTACAGCGGCGATACCCGCCCGGTCCCTGAGCTGATTCACCATGTCTGCCAGGCCAGTGATGTGATTTTTCACGACTGCGGCGCAGAACCGAACCCTTCCCATACCGGCCTTGATGACCTGGCACGGGAATACCGTGACGATATCCGCCAGCGGCTGATTCTCTATCACTACGCCGACGAGACCGCCGCACGGATACTCAGTGAGTCCGGTTACCGGGTTGCCACACCCGGAGCAAACTTCCTGTTGGGTGCTGCTTCAGAAACCATTTCCCCAGCCCCGTCAGCAACCACATCAGCAACCACATCAGCAACCACACCCGGAACAGCCGACTGAAGCCATGTCCGACGTTTTGCAGAACACAATTCAGAAGATGCTGGCCGATGCCCGTGTCTGTGTGCAGTCACTACCCCTCTGTCCCGACCTGCCCCTGTGGCTGGTCGACCCGTCCCCCATGCAGCGTGCATTCAACACCGAAGAAACCCGGCAGATCGAGACCTATCCGGCTTACTGGGCCTTCTGCTGGGCCA
>JBPEXS010000124.1:0-4582 GCA_052031325.1 Thalassolituus sp.
AAATACGTCAAACAGGGGCAGGTTATTGGTTACGTCGGCATGACCGGCCTGGCAACCGGCCCACACCTGCATTTTGAATTCCTGGTGGATGGTGTTCACCGCGACTCCCTGCGTGTGGACCTGCCGAAAGCCGAATCCGTGAGCAGCAAAGACCGGGCGGATTTCAGTCTGGTGTCAAAGAAGCTCACCAACTGGCTGGATAACTTTGAAGCTCTGAATACGGCCGGGCTGCAGTAAATGCTCTGCATCGGCCTGATGTCGGGCACCAGCGCCGACGGCATGGATGCCTGCCTTACTGAAATCACTGCCGATCACATACGCCTTATTGATGCCTACTGTCTGGAATATCCACCGTCGGTCAGTGAGTTTCTGCGCGCACTTGCGGTGGCAGAGAACATCACTGCCGAGCTGGCAATGGATGCCGACCGACTTATCGCTCAGTTTGCCTGTCAGGCGGTGACCGCTCTGCTGGAGCGAAATCAGAAAACCGCGCAGGACATTTCACTCATCGGCAGCCACGGCCACACCCTGCGTCACCGCCCCCAGCCAGATGGTTTCAGCTGGCAGATTGGCGACCCCTCCTGGATTGCAGAACACACGGGCATCACCACAATTGCGGACTTCCGCCGTCGTGATATTGCAGCGGGAGGGGAAGGTGCACCTCTCGTGCCCGCGTTTCACCGCTTTGCTTTTGGCAACGAAGCGCACACCGCAATACTCAACATCGGTGGCATCGCCAACCTGACGTTCCTGGATGAGCCGGTCTGTGGCTTTGACACTGGTCCGGGCAATGCCCTTATGGATGATTGGTGCCGCGAACGCCTCGGGCTGGCCTGTGATGCCGGCGGCCAGATTGCCCGCACCGGTAAGGTCATCCCGCATTTACTGGCGCAGTGGTCTGCGCACCCTTATTACACGCAACCCGCTCCGAAGAGTACCGGACGGGAAACCTTCCGTCTGGAACTGACAGCGGACATAGAACAACACGCTGATGCAGATATTCTCTGCACCCTGAGCGAACTGACCGCAACCACCGTTGCAAAAGCGATTGCGGATTCTTCACGTCAGGTTCAGCGCCTGCTGGTGTGTGGCGGCGGTGTGCATAATGAGTTTCTGATGGAGCGCCTGGCGGCTCAGTTACCTGACGCGCAGGTACAGAGCAGTGCCGAGGCTGGCATGGACCCGGATTGGGTCGAAGCCATGGCATTCGCCTGGCTGGGATGGCGCACCTTGCAGGGGCTTTCAGGCAATGTACCTGCGGTGACCGGTGCAAGCGGAGAACGGGTGCTCGGGGCAGTTTACCCGGGTTGAACCGCCAGACGGCTACCCGGGAATCTTGCCCGGGAACCATTCCCAGGTACATCTAAAGTTCAGCGACGTAAAGTCGGGGTCAGGCATGGGGGATCAGAATGAAACGTAACCTGCCTGTTTAAGGCGATTCTTTTCTGACTGAGCACGATGGACGGTGTCGATGAAAGGAGGCAGGTCGCGGATGTCGATACCGCGCTGATACATCCAGTATTTACATACTTTAATATCCACTACATTAAAAGCTTCAAGTCGTGCAGCAAGGTCAATCAGAGACTTATTGCTGCGATAGTTTTCGCGCTTGAACAGATCAATTTCTTCGCCGTTCAGTACCAGTACAACAGGTTCCGTTGTCGAGTATTCATCTTCACCCGCAGCAATACGCTCAGCACGCTCAAGCAGACTGAAAAGCTCATCAGAGGTATGCAGTGTCGTTTCACCCATCAGCAGTGACGATGAGGCGGATACGGCGGTAGTGCCCATGTCGGCTGCGTGAACAACATGACCGGCATCCGCATCTGTAACCACAGCAGGAGTGAGCTCAGGAGTCGACTCAACGACTTCCTGGGGGTTACCATCAGACGCTGTCAGGGCATCGGTATCGGGTAAGAAGTTGCCATCATCCAGCTCGGCAGCGTATACCGGCAGGCTTAAAATGAGGCTGGAGACCAGAGTAGCCAGGCGCATGTTCATTCCTTCACTGTTCAGACAGAGAATGAGGAGCCACACCCGCATGTGGATGTCGCCGACGGATTTTCGACCGCAAAGCGGGCCCCTTCCAGGCCTTCTTTATAATCCAGCAATGAGCCCACCAGATAGCTGTAGCTCAGAGGGTCAATCAGCACCCTCACCCCGGACCTTTCGATCAGCGTGTCATCTTCTGCACGGTCATCATCAAACGTAAAACCGTACTGAAAACCTGAGCAACCACCGCCCGTTACAAAAACCCGGAGACACAGCTCGTCGTCCGCTTCTTCAAGCAGGAGTTCGCGTATCTTAGTCTCTGCCGCCACTGTCAGTTCCAGTGGATCAGCCATGGTGACTGCTGTCATATACAACCTTTGTATAAGTTTTTAGATTATTCACGCTGCTGACGGATCAGTCAAACCTTATCTTCCACCACAGCGTCATCTTCGGTGTCTGCTGACGAAGATTCGCTGATCATGGCAACCGGGCCGTCACTGCGCTCATCTTCAGAAATGTGCTTGAGCTGACCATTCACCTGGCTGCCCAGCACCATCTCAATGGTGTTGTAGTACACATCTCCAGTAATGCGGGCTTTCTGCGCCAGTTCAAGGTGCTCGTAAACCCGGACATCACCTTTCACTTCGCCATTAATAATCACATTCGGGGCCGAAATATCGCCCATTACCCGTCCTTTCTCGCTGACACGAACGGTTGCTTTTGAGCCTTTTTCAGCACTCAGGTTACCGCTTACCATCCCATCAACATGAATGGCACCGCCCACCTGTATATCGCCCGAAATCTCTGTACGGGCTGAAATCAGTGTGTCGTAGCGTACTCCGCCATTATTTTTTGAACCGAACATCTATACCTCTCCTGATGAGTTCCACGAACGGATTGCTTCTACTGTATTGCTCTGACTGCCCGAAGGCCGCAGCACGATCTGAACCTGCTCAGGAATAAAGTCCTGGGGCAGCAGCAGATTCCCACTGATTTCCTGATAATAACGGAAACGGTACTCAGGTCCCTCACTGTCCACTTCGTCCGACAGAGACGCCAGTGGCAGGGTCACATTCTCACCAGCCTGGCTACCGCTCACAGCCATCAGCACGCGTCCACGTACTGTTTTACTGTTGGTTTTTACCTGAGCCAGCACCACAGAGTAATGAAACTGAGAGGGATTGTCCGTGGGTACTATGTCAACGCTGTGTATTTTCAGGCCTTCTTCGCCATCTTCAGGAGACATGATGCTTTTATAAAAAGCCACCTCCTCCTCAAGCTGGGTCACGGTCAGGCCCAGTACCGATACGGTTTCACGCAGGTTTTCACTGGTACGACGGTCAATCTCATCGCCTTTTTCAAAGATAGCCAGCTGTTCTCGCAGGCTGGCCACACTGGCCCGCAAAGCACCCAGATCACTGACCAGTGCATCGCGCTCGGAACGCAGGTTTTTAATCTGCAACCGGGAGTTGGCATAACCGGAAAAGTAGCCACCGGCAGCGATCGCCACCAGCAGAAAGACAAAAAAGAAAAACCGCAGCACACGGGAGCCCTGAGCACGGGGCTCAATGATCAGGTCATCCTGACGTGTGCCTTTGACGGTGGGCATAAGAAATGTCTCCGGTTACGGCATCAGCGCGACGTGATTCAGGCCGCTGTTTTCGGCAAGACCGAACATAATGTTCATGTTCTGAACCGCCTGACCTGACGCCCCTTTCACAAGGTTATCAATCACCGACAGTATCACCAGCTGACCGGTGTGCTGGTGATAATGCAACGCCAACCGGCAGGTGTTACTGCCTTTCACGCTACGGGTTGCCGGATGACTCCCCGCTGGCATGACATCCACAAAGGGTTCGTCTTTGTAACGCTCTTCAAACAGCGCCTGCAGATCCGTACCCGGCTCAATCTGCGCATACAGAGTACTGTGAATACCACGGATCATCGGCGTCAGATGCGGCACAAAGGTCAGCTCAACGTCTTTACCGGCTGCCCGGGCCAGCCCCTGACGGATTTCCGGCAGATGACGGTGACCGGCAACGGCATAAGCCATCATGGACTCGCTGGTTTCACACAACAAAGAACCGACCTTGGCACCACGTCCGGCACCACTGACACCGGACTTACAGTCCGCAATCAGCATCTGATCTTTGAGCAGGCCCTTTTCCAGCAGGGGTATAAAACCCAGCTGAACAGACGTGGGATAGCAGCCAGGTACGGCAATCAGACGGGCGTTGCGTATCTGTTCGCGATTGACCTCAGGCAGACCATACACAGCTTCTGGCAGAAGCTCGGGGGCACCGTGCGGCTGACCGTACCACTGCTCCCAGGTCGGGACATCCTGAATACGGAAGTCCGCAGACAGATCGATAACACGGGCGCCAGCGTTGAGGATTTCTTCAGCCAGCGCGTGTGCGACACCATGAGGAGTCGCAAAAAACACCACGTCACATTCACCCAGTTGCGCAACATCCGGCACACTGAATACCAGGTCGGTATGGCCCCGGAGATTAGGGTACATATCATCAACGCGGACACCCTCTTCACTGCGGGAGGTAATAACCTGCAGGGACACATCAGGATGATTGAC
>JBPEXS010000125.1:0-8569 GCA_052031325.1 Thalassolituus sp.
GGTTCAAGAGCCACTGCAATGGCTGCAGGCACGAGCACCGGAATGCACGGCGGAGCTGGTACGCCCCAGTCTTGAAGATGTGTTTGTGGTCGCTACCGGTCATCGCCACCTCACTGAGGAAACTCAGCCATGAACCTCAGACGCACCGCGGCTGTGATCGTTAAAGAACTGCATCAGCTGCGTCGGGACCGCATGACCTTCGGCATGATCGTGATGATCCCGCTGCTGCAGCTGGTGCTGTTCGGCTATGCCATCAACACCGATGTGCGCCACCTGCCGGTGGGTGTCGTCGACCTGTCGGATACCACCTACAGCCGCGCGTTGATCAGTGGGCTGCAAGCCACACAGGCGGTGAAATTCGATTTCGTGTATGGCTCACGCCAGCAGGCCGAAAACGCCATCACCCGAGGCGATACCAAAGCCGTGTTGGTAATACCGCCGGATTTGCCGCAACGGCTGGTCAGTCACCCCAATTACCCGATTGGTAATACCGCCCTGCGTTCTCAATGGAACACCACCGACCCGAATCAGGCGATCGCCCAATGGCTGGTCGACGGCTCAGATACTATGGTCAGCGCCACGATCAGAGCATTGCGGAATTTCCCTCTGAATGAAGTTGCCGGGCTGCCTTACCGCATGGGCACCCCCTCTTTGGAAGTGGTCGAATACTTTAATCCGGAGCAACGCAGTGCGATCAACATCGTCCCCGGACTGCTGGCCATCATTCTGACCATGACCATGATCATGTTTACCGGGGCCGCCATCGTGCGCGAACGTGAGCAGGGCAACATGGAATTTCTCATCAACACCCCAATCCGACCGATTGAACTTATGCTGGGGAAAATCACCCCCTACGTGCTGGCTGGCCTGATTCAGGTGGGCATCATTCTGGGCATGGGCCATCTGGTATTTGATGTGCCTGTGAGGGGGCCGTTACTCACTCTGCTGGCTGCTGCCCTGTTATTTATTTTTGCCAGCCTGACCATTGGCCTGGTGATTTCCACCATTGCAAAAACCCAGCTTCAGGCGATGCAGATGACAGTGTTTATTCTGATGCCATCCATTCTGCTGTCTGGTTTTATGTTCCCTTATGAGGCCATGCCTGAGGCCGCACAATGGATCGCTGAGGCCCTGCCCGCCACCCACTTTATGCGCCTGATACGCGGTATTGTGCTGCGTGATGCCAGCCTCACCGGCCAGCTTCACGATATGCTCTGGTTACTGGGCTTTACCCTGATCGGGCTGATGTTTGCTTCACTGAGATTCAGAAAACGGCTGGATTAACGTCCACTCAGGAGAGCTGTTCATCGGCTGCATTCAGAGCTGCATATGGGTCCATACCAGGAGTTACAACCGGGCTCTGATCCAAACTTCGCCCGGAACTACTTCTGAATAATTCTCTCGAAGTCCCAGAACATCCTATCCGTATATGAAACCAGATATACCCACACTCACCATATGGAATAGTAACACCCACTCTGATAGAAATAGTGATAGGTAATCACCTTCAACCATAGTAACCTGATTTATCAGATTTAATATTCAGAACGAGTTGCCCAGGTAAACAGCATGACAACAGAACGTTTCAACAGTCTCCTTTACAGGTTGTCGGATTTTTTTAACGAAGCGGTATCAGATCCGGAAACTTATTATCAGCTGATCATTATTTCAGTTATTTATCTTCTGGCATTCGCCGGTTCATTTTTTATTCGCAATAACGTCCCTGCACTGAATAACGAACCGAACGATAACACTCACCCTGTTATACGTTTTCTGTTCCGTATTGGCAGCATACTCACGCCTTTGTTTGCTGTTTTCCTGTTAAAAATAGGATCAGACCTGACCCACGATTCAGCGATGAAATCCTGGCTACTCGAAATTACATTAGCCATCTCAGTGTTATTATTTTTCAACTCCATTATTTCTGAATTCGTTGTCAATAAAATTGCTGCCCAGCTCTTCCGCTGGGTAGGTTTGCCGATATTATTCCTGCAGGTCACTGGGCTGCTTCCGGGTGTAATCAATATTCTGGAAGGAATCTCCGTGAATATTGGTAACGTCAATATTTCTGCGTATGGCTTCTTCCGCGTACTGATCTTTGGTTCTTTTTTATTCTGGCTGGGGCGCGTATCCAATCAGTTCGGAAAAAACATTATTTACAAGCAGGCTGCTCTGGATGTGCCAACCAAAGAGGTGTTCTCTAAACTGTTTGAAGTAGCCCTGTTCTGTATTCTTGTTTTACTGCTGTTGAACGTCATGGGCATCAACCTGACGACATTGGCGGTGTTTGGTGGTGCTTTAGGTGTTGGTATCGGCCTTGGCCTGCAGTCAATCGCCTCGAACTTTATCTCTGGCATTATCATCCTGCTCGACAGATCGCTGACTGTGGGTGACTACGTCGAGCTGGATAACGGCCAGAAAGGCTTCGTCCGCGAATTCAAAATGCGTTACGCGGTGCTGGAAACCTACGACGGCAAGGATATTCTGGTACCGAACGAGATGTTCATCTCGAACCTGCTGGTTAACTGGACGCATAAAGACCCTAAACAGCGCTACCGCGTCGACTTCAGCGTACCGTATGCCACCGATATCCGCAGCATGGTGGAATACATCAAAGAAGCCGTATCAGAGCATCCCCAGGTTCTGTCTGGTGACGATGTACCGATTGAAGAACGCCCGGACTGTGAGATCGACAGTTTTGGCGATTCCGGCGTGAATATGTTTGTTGAGTTCTGGATGGAAGGCATTGATGACGGCAAAAACCGCGTCGGTGGTGACCTTCTCTTAACCATCTTCGAGACCCTGAGAAATAACGGTATCGAGATGCCATTCCCGCAGCGCGAAGTAACCATTTTAAATGCTAAGGATATGGCGAAATAAAAGCTCTGAAAAGAAGCCGGAGAAACGCAGCTTACTGAGTGTCAGTGAGTATTCTACGGCCCTTTCATAAATGCGTTTAACAATGCTGTGCCAACGCAGCAATATTGATGGGTTCTGGACTTTTATTTAAAGCGTCGGCGAGGCCGCTGTGACAAGACAAAGATCAACGAGAAAGCGGAGTTTACTGGAGTAAATGAGCATTTCGAGGCGATCTTTAACGCCGTCACAGCAACGTAGCCAGCTTTAAAAGCAGCCAGGCTCAGAAAACGATGGTCTTATTCCCATGGAGCAACACTCTACTCTCCAGATGGCTTCTCACACCCCTTGCCAGCACACTCTTCTCCACATCTTTCCCCAGACGCACCATATCTTCGACGGTGTCGTTATGGCTGATGCGGATCACGTCCTGATCAATGATCGGGCCAGCATCCAGCTCTTCGGTGACGTAGTGACAGGTGGCACCAATCAGTTTCACCCCGCGCTCAGCGGCCTGATGGTACGGGCGCGCGCCGGCAAACGACGGCAGGAAGCTGTGGTGAATATTGATAATCTGACCGACGTATTGATCACAGATGCCTGGCGGCAGAATCTGCATATATCGTGCGAGTACAATGGTGTCGGCTTTGTGTTCTTCGATAATGGCGGTAACACGGGCGAAATGTTCGGCCTTGTTGTCTTTATCCACCGGGATATGGAAAAACGGAATGCCGTGCCACTCGACCATAGAACGCAGGTCGTCATGGTTGGAAATCACGCAGGGAATATCGCATTCCAGCTCGCCACTGTGCCAGCGGTGCAGCAGGTCGGCCAGACAGTGACTCTGCTTACTGGCCATGAGAATGACTTTCTTTGGTTGGCGGCTGTCGCTCACCTGCCAGTCCATGGAGAATTCTTCAGCAATCGGCGCAAAGGCTTCACGCAGACCATCCAGCCCAAACGGCAGTGAATCGGTACGGATGCAGTGGCGCATAAAGAAATGCCCACTGACCGGATCAGCGTAATGGTTGGCCTGCACAATCCAGCCGCCATGACCCGAGAAAAACTGGCCGACTTTGGCAACGATACCCACACGGTCGGGGCAGGAAATGGTAATACGGTATACAGGTTCCATTCTAACTAATCCGCTCAGGTCGTTCTGACCACTGAAGACAATCTGACGAGCCAGGACCTCAGCTCACAGAATCAATATGACATAGTGACAAATATAACATTTAGCCTGCCCATTGGCACCTAAGTACCATGGACTGTGAGGTCAGAGCTCACATAATGCCCGTGCAGTAAGGATACATTGCCCCGCCCTCATCAAGGAGAGTACTTATGCCCAACCTAGTACAAGAATTAAACAGTCTCGACTTCAGTGTCTATATTGGTGGCCCGATGCAGGCTGCTGTTCAGGCACAGCACGCTGCTTCTATGTCTCAGGTCAGTTTTATTCAGGAAGTAGGTTTTGAAAACGATGGTGCCAACCTGCGCTACGTTGATTTTGCCTTTGATAAATCCGTCCCTAACGAAGACGGTACCGGTTTTGATACTCAGTCGGTGAATATCAAAGTTCCCTTTCTGACCATGCTGACCATCCCGGCTCTGCGTATTGAAGAAATGGTCATTGATTTCAACGCCAAACTGACTTCTACTGAAACCGCCAATGTGTCCAGTGAGTTCGCTGCCAGCGCTGAACTGGGCATTAATTACAAAATTGTGAATTTCAAAGCCTCTGCGTCTTACAAACGCACCTCTAACCGGGGAACCAGTGTCGAAAAGACCTATAACCTGGGTGTTAAGGTGACTGCGCTGAATGACGAAATTCCAGCCGGTCTGGACCGTATCCTGACCATGCTGGAAGACAGTATCGTCAGCGTTTAATCACAATCTCAGGCAACCGGAATTCCATCCTTACTGTCTCTGGTTGCCTGACCTTCAAGGAACTGAAGTATGCCGAAACTGAATGAATATCTGGGAAGCATTATTTCCAGCCTGTCGACGGCCCGCGTCATGGCGGATGTGCAGACGGTAAGAGTTGCCGAAGATTACGCAAAACACGAACTACTTAAGCATTTCTCTGTGCCGCGCATGCGCATTGAAGATGTCGAAATCACCATTCCGGTGGCCATAGAATCCACCCAGGAAAAACTCGATGAGCCGGTTGATATCATTAAAAACCGGGACTTCAACAGCGCTATTTACAGCGAAGTGACGCGCAGTCTGGGGATGAAAAGCCTGCCCAAAGAAATGTCGACCCAGGTCCGGGCTATGATCTCTGAAAGCACAGAAACACTGGAGCGTCAGCTGAATAAATCCGGTGATATGGCATCAGTGAACGACTTCAGCCAACACATTTCGGCGAACGTAAAGCGCATAGCAACCGAGCAGAAAATACTGAACGAAGAGCAGGAGAAATCGGAATTTAATATTGAGGAGCGGATTGCCAGTACTGCTACTCAGCAGATCAATGCTATGGCGCCGAAAAAGAGCATTGGTGAAATGAATGTCATTGCTGAATCTCACCTGTTAAAAGAACAGGGAGCCGGAAATATTATGCAGATCAAACTGAAGATTTCAGAAGATGCACTTGAATGGCAGAACTCTGAAGATAACGAAGGCAACACCAAGTCGATGCTGTTGCCTGAATAACCGGAGTTCTTTCTGTGATCCGCTCGAAAGTCATTTTAGTAAAAGATCTGTCTGGTCTTCTGCTCAGTTTTCCGGAGCTGGTTCGTGCAATGGAACTGAAAGACCCGGCATTTATTAAATACTTATTTCAATGGATGGATCACGCTGAGCAGGTTTTAAAACAACACCGTATAACGGCGGTTTCTGAGCTTGCCGGAATCCGCAGCCACATTGTCGCCCCGACGTTTGAATCTGACACACGGGAGCCTCTGCGTAAGCGCCAGACCCGGGTGGCAGCCACACAGATGTTTGCCCTGCAGAGCTGTATCAGCCGTTGTCTCGAGCCCGAACAGGAAAAGCTGACGGGCTCACGCGAGATGATCCGTCAGCTACTGGCTATGCTCGCGGACAGTAAAGCCCTGCAGTTTGCATCCGGTAATGATGTGGATGGTTTTGTACGTCAGGTATGGGGCATTTTCAGTCAACACGACCAACTCCGGGCACATGCCGTGCAACTGAAAAGCCAGTTGTCTGAGCAGGATATCCTGCTGTTGATTATGGAAGAAATTGATCTGGAACAGTTCAGCAGCCCGACGCCTCTCGTCCCCCATTCCTGAGCGCTGATCATAGTCGTCGTATTCAGCCAGGCGGGCGATGGCTCAACCTATCCCCCTATCCAGAACGCACCTGTGTTGCGTAGCCGGTGGCTGACCGGCGAATCCTGAATCATCTGGTAAACTTAATGTCAGAGTATGAAATACCGATACACGGCTACAGAAGGCAAAGTGACTTGAGCCCAAAGATTCTGATTCACCCGAAAAACCACATGCGGGTGCTTTCCCGTCATGAAATCCAACACCTGACCGATGCTGGCAACAGCGCCCATGAGCTGCTCAAGCGTTGTGCTTTTGCAGTTCTGTCGGCTGGCAGCCAGGAAGACGATTACATCCACCTTGAAGAAGGCTATCGCCAGTTCAGTATTGAAGTACTGCAGGAAGACCGGGGGATTGCCCTGAGCATCAGTGGCGCTCCGGAAGAGGCCTTTGTCGAAGGCGAGATCATCCGGGGTATCCGCGAACAGCTGTTCTCTGTGCTGCGTGACATCCTCTATGTACAAGAGGGCATCCTCAAAACCCACAGCTTTGACCTGGATACCAGCGAAGGCATCACCAATGCCGTCTTCCACATTCTGCGTAATGCCGATGTGCTGAAAACCGATCAGGACCCGAATCTGATCATCTGCTGGGGTGGGCATTCCATTCCGCGCAATGAATACGAATACACCAAAGAGGTGGGTTATCACCTGGGGTTGCATGAACTGAACATCGGCACAGGTTGTGGCCCGGGCGCGATGAAAGGTCCGATGAAAGGTGCGGCCATCGGCCATGCCAAGCAGCATAAGCGGGATGGCCGCTATATCGGGATCACCGAGCCGGGCATTATCGCCGCAGAATCCCCCAACCCCATGGTGAACGAGCTGGTGATACTGCCGGACATCGAAAAACGTCTGGAAGCTTTCGTGCGTATGGCGCACGGCATCATCATCTTCCCGGGTGGCCCTGGTACTGCTGAAGAGCTGCTGTACATTCTGGGTGTACTATCACACCCGAACAATGCGGAATTCCCCTACCCGCTGATGATCACAGGGCCAAAAGAATCTGAGGCTTACCTGCGCGACATTGATCGCTTTATCGGCGAAACACTGGGTGAAGAAGCCCAGAAGCGCTATGAACTGGTGATTGATGATGCTGCCTACGTGGCCAGCCGCATGAAGCAGGGTATGCAGGACGTTAAGGTGCACCGTAAATCTCAGAAGGACGCCTTTTTCTACAACTGGTCGATGACCATTGATCATGATTTTCAGGTTCCGTTTGATCCGACCCACGAAAACATGCGCTCGCTGAACATTACCCGAGCCATTCCTAAACACGAACTCGCCGCCAATCTGCGCCGGGTGTTCTCAGGTATTGTCGCCGGTAATGTGAAAGCCGATGGGGTGCGCCGCGTACGTAAACACGGCCCTTACGAAATCCACGGTGATCCGGATATCCTTTCCGGTGTTGACCGGCTACTGAAGGCCATGGTTGAGCACGGCCGCATGAAGATCCGCGGTGATTATCAGCCCTGCTACCGTATTATCAGGGAAGGCTGATTACGGGGTAACAGCCGCATCCCGCACCGCCGTGGCTTTACGTTCCAGCGCGGCGGCGTGGTTTATGATGTGGAAGATCACATTCTGCTCATTCACGCCCGTCACCAGATGCGCTCCCGGGCCGCTGGCGAAAATACCAACATCCTCACCTCCGTGAGTTTCTGAATCCGTTGGGTACAGGGCCTCCTGATGATATCCCGGCTCTGTGGTGTCCACTTCTGTCAGATCTTTACGGCCAGTGTCTGCTTTCAGGTCGTAAACCACATCGGCGTCGGTTTCATCAGCCAGATTCTGAAAACCCCGTCCGTTGATATACCCCAGTGTCGTGTATGGGAGTCCGTCGTCGGCCAGCTCCGGCTGCTCTTTTCCGACTTCCACGACTTTACCGAGAATCGGATTACCACGCTTCGGATAACCGGCCATGGTGAATACGTGACTATGGTCAGCGGTAACGATGATCAGAGTCTCTTTATCGTCTGTAACATCCACAGCCGCCTGCACGGCTTCTGACAGCTCAATGGCTTCCCCAAGCGCGTTATAGGCGTTACCGGCATGATGACCATGATCAATGCGCCCGGCCTCGACCATAAGGAAATAGCCCTGCGGGTTGTTATCAAGAATCTGAATGGCCTTGGTGGTCATCTGTGCCAGTGTTGGCTCACCCAACGCATCATTCGGACGATCTGCGGCGTAGCGCATGTGGGATTCGTTAAACAGGCCCAGAAGCGTGCTGGTTTTCTCAGGGTCGATATCATTAAACGCGGCCAGCCCGTCAATGTATTTACCATCAGGATTGTGGCTCTGCCACTCACTGATCAGGTTGCGACCATCCGTACGGTCACCTTCAACCGTGCTTTTAGCATCGGCCGAATTAAAAGCAGGATCTTTGGGTAAGAAGTGACGGCGGCCACCGCCCATGGCTACTTC
>JBPEXS010000126.1:0-3752 GCA_052031325.1 Thalassolituus sp.
TGAGTGCAATGCGCCCATCACCTGTGATCGTAGCACCCGCCATTCCGGCGGTACCGTGCAGCATTTTGCCCAGCGGTTTGATCACGACTTCTTCCTGACCAATCAGTTTATCCACAACAAAACCAACTCTTAACGTACCGACAGTAATCACCACGACGTGAGAGGTTTCATCGGCGACCGAGTTTTCTTCACCCTGTACCAGCCAGCGGCGCAGGTAGAAAAGCGGAATCGGTTTTTCACGAACAATCACCACTTCCTGCCCGTCTACCCGGTTGGTTTTGGTCAGATCCAGATTGAAGATTTCATCAACATTCACCAGCGGGAAAGCAAAGGTATGGTCTTTCAGCATCACCATCAGCGTCGGCATAATCGCCAACGTCAGTGGTACTTTAATGCTGATGGTCGTTCCTTCACCCTGCTTTGAATCAATCTGAACGGTACCGTTAAGCTGGGTAATTTTGGTTTTTACGACGTCCATACCCACACCACGGCCAGATACATCGGAGATCTGTTCTTTGGTTGAGAAGCCCGGCATAAAGATCAGATTAAAACACTCGTTATCCGACAGGCGGTCAGCGGTGTCCTGGTCCATAAGACCTTTTTCAACCACTTTGCGGCGCAGCACATCAGCGTTCATACCAGCGCCGTCATCCTGAATTTTCAGCAGAATATGATCACCTTCCTGCTCTGCTGAAAGAATTACGGTGCCTTCGGCTTTTTTACCTTTGGCGGTACGGTCAGCTGGCATTTCAATACCGTGGTCGACAGAGTTACGAACCAGGTGAACCAGTGGGTCTGCCAGCGCCTCAACCAGATTCTTATCCAGGTCGGTTTCTTCACCACGCAGTTCCAGACGGATTTCTTTTTTCATCTGGCGGGCAAGGTCACGTACAACCCGCGGGAAGCGGCCAAAAACTTTTTTGATCGGCTGCATCCGGGTTTTCATCACCGATGACTGCAGATCAGCGGTCACGACATCCAGATTCGCCACGGCTTTCGACATGGCTTCGTCATTACTGTTAACACCCAACCGAACCAGGCGATTACGCACCAGCACAAGCTCACCAACCATGTTCATGATGTCATCAAGGCGTTTGGTATCGACCCTGACGGTGGCTTCAGCAGTGGCTGGTGCCTCTTTCTCAACCTTAGGTGCCGCTTTGGCAGCTGGCTTAGCCGCTGGAGCAGAACTCACTGGCTCTGGCTTAGCAGCCGCCTTAGCTTTGTCGGCAATTGGCGCTACGTTAGCGACCGGCTCTGGTTTCTGGGAAGGCGCATCTGCCGGTGCAGAACTACCTGAAGTTTCAGTTTTCTCCGCCGGAGCATAAGAGTGTTTTCCCTTACCATGCAGGCGATCGAGTAATTCTTCGAATTCTGAATCGGTAATCAGATCATCTTTACCACCGGACGCCGGGGCTGCAGCCTGAGGCTGAGCGGGTTCAGTTGGCGCTTTCGGGGCTGGTTTTGCAGGCTCAGAAGCCTTTTGATCCGAGGCAGCCGTGCCCGGAACACCACCATGTTTGCCCTTGCCATGAATCTGATCCAATAAGGCTTCAAACTCATCATCGGTGATGTCATCACTGGCAGGCGCCGCACCCGCAGTCGGCGTTTCGGCCACTGGTTGAGCCGGTGCCGCAGATGCTGGGGCTTCGCCATCCAATGCATTGAGAAGCTGCGAATATTCATCGTCGGTGATGTCAGTGGAAGCATCACCTGCACTCTGAGAATCTCCAGTCTGTGCAGCAGGCGCTTCTGCTGGAGTATCCTGTGACACTGTTTCTTCAACTGGGGTTTCTGTAGCAGGGGGTTCTTCAACGAAGGGCTCTTCGGCATGAGAAGATTCACCTTCAGGCTCAGCCAGACGGTGCAGTAGCTCAATCAATGCAGGGTCCGCGGGTTCAGGCATCTGATGACTGCGCACCACTTCAAACATTTCATTGACGGTGTCCAGTGACTGCAGGACCACGTCCATCAGGTCTGAATCCACCCGACGTTTACCATTGCGCAGGGTATCGAACACGTTTTCAGCTGCGTGACAGCAGTCGACTAAAGGCCCAATCTGCAGAAAGCCTGCACCGCCTTTTACGGTATGAAAACCCCGGAAAATCGCGTTGAGAAGATCGTGATCATCAGGCTGTTGTTCAAGGTCTACTAACTGCTCAGACAGTAGCTCCAGAATTTCGCCGGCTTCTACCAGAAAGTCCTGGAGTATTTCCTCATCAGCGTCAAAGCTCATTCACTGACTCCTTAAAAACCAAGGCTTGAGAGCAGGTCGTCCACATCATCCTGACTCGATACCACATCGGCGGATTCCTTGCCGGTGTGAGGGCCTTCAGCCCGGATAGCTTGCTCACTTTCCGACTCCTGGCCGGCATCACTAAGCTTGTGTTTGATTCCGGTAATCCGGTCTACATGCCCTGCCATCGCAACCAGCGATACCAGGTGGCTTTCGACATCACGGATCAGATCGATTACTTTGTGAATGACCTGACCGGTGAGATCCTGAAAATCCTGAGCAAGAAGAATTTCTGAAAATTCATTTTTAATCTGCTTACTCTTGGTGATGTTTTCTTCCAGATAAAGATCAATGTCTTTGGTTAAAGAGCGGAATTCATCTGGGTTAAGATCTTTTTGCAGCAGTTTTTTCCAACGTATGGATAGCTCTTCGGCACGGTCATGAATATCAGCGACCAGTGGCATACCCTCATCGACAAGATCCATGGTGCGGTTCGCCGAACGGTCAGTCATTTTCAGCACATACGTCAGCTTGTCCATGGTGCCGTCCATACTGGGTTCGACCGCCTGATCGACATCATTCACCTTCAGGTTTTTGATTGCCTCATGAAGAGCACGGGTCAGCTTACCAATTTCCCGATACAGGGTTTCTTCCCGGACCTGGTTCAGGTCATGAACTAAAGCTACGGCATTTTCCGGATGCCCCTGCTCCAGTTCCTGCAGCATATTTTCAGCCAGTGTCCTGATTTCGGAACTGATTTCCTGATCAATACTGCTTTGGTTGATATCACTCATATGTCAGTCCCTGATCAGCCCTCAACACGCTCAAAGATTTTATCAATCTTCTCTTTCAGCACCGCCGCCGTAAAAGGCTTAACCACATAGCCATTTACGCCAGCCTGAGCGGCCGTCACAATCTGCTCACGTTTTGCTTCCGCCGTTACCATCAGTACAGGTAAGGTACGCAGGCGCTCGTCTTCCCGTACTTTTTTGAGAAGATCGATACCTGTCATTCCCGGCATGTTCCAGTCGGTAACGAGAAAATCAAAATCGCCGTTCTGCAGCATCGGCAGAGCCGTCAAACCGTCATCGGCTTCCTGGGTATTGGTAAACCCGAGATCCCTGAGCAGGTTTTTGACGATTCGCCTCATCGTGGAAAAGTCATCCACAATGAGAATTTTCATGTTTTTATCCAAAACGACCTCCACTGATAACCTGGCAATAAAGGGGTATGTTCACGCCCGCTTTATCTCGGCTCTGAGCTCCACCCGATGACTCGGTGAACCTTCAGAACGGGCACAATACTCATCATGCCTGGGGATTTATTTGGTTCTGCCAGCCTGGTGTAAAAACGTTTCCAGGTACCCGAGCCATCCCCATAAATTTCAGTTTAGCCTTGTCTTGCGCTTTATCCAGAAATCGTCGTAAGGACCCGGCAAAGATTATGCAGCCCCCACAGAAAGCCGCTAAATCAAGGGTTTGGAAAGGCATGAAAGACAACCTCAGGCATTCACAAA
>JBPEXS010000127.1:0-1846 GCA_052031325.1 Thalassolituus sp.
CGCCCGGTGAACTCGGATCTGCGTGAATCCGGAGCCATCGAGCAGGACGCCGACATCATTCAGTTTATTTACCGCGACGAAGTCTATAACGAAGACTCCCCGGACAAAGGCATCGCCGAGATCATTACCGGTAAGCACCGTAACGGCCCCATCGGCACCGACCGGGTGGCCTTTATCGGCAAATACACCCGCTTTGAAAATCTGGCACACGCCTACGAAGGCCCGGACGAATAACCTGGCCATCGCCACACCGGCCTGATGCAGAAAGAACCAGAACGAAACGAGACGCCCATGCGATTTACCCCAGAGCTGCCGTTTGACGGTGGCCGCCTGAAACCCCTCGAAACAGAAGACACCAGCGCTCTGTTTACGCTGTATCAGCAACCCGAGCTGCCCGGTCAGAAACCCCTGCAGGACGAATCCCAGATTGGTCGTATGATTGATCTCAGTGTACAGATGGCCGCCACTCAGCGTGGCATCATGTGGGCCATCGAATCTGACGGTGAAATCCGCGGTATTCTCAGTGGCTTTGACTGGCAGGCCTCGCAACTACGCATCATGCTGCGCGCCGATGGCCTGCCATCACTCAGCGATGAACACAGAGCCGCCGCCATCCGTGCTGCCGTCAACTTTCTCGGTGAGAAGTACCATCTGCGTAATTTTGGTTACCAATGGGTTGAGGGTCAGAATGAGAGTATTCCGGCACTGCTGCAGGTACTGGGGTTTAAACGCGGTGCCATTCTGCGTGATGCCTGGCGCTGCGCCGACCGGGATTTCGCCGACATCCACCAGTATCACTTTATCTCGGCTGCTGAAAAACCCAAGCCGAAAAAGCTCGGCGACGATGATAACCCCGGTCAGAACCTCGACCGCGACAGTAATCATGGAGGCACCCATTGAACTGGAATTTCACTACGGGCGTCTTTCAGTGCCGCCTGCCGGTAGCCGGTGACGATAATCAGGCCCTGCTGACACTGTTGGGTAAACAGACTCAGCTGAATCATATTCCCCGTCTGGCGGTGGAAAATATGGATCAGGTCGAGGATGAGCTGCGTCGTATGGTGATGCGCTTTGAAAACCGCGAAGCCGCCTTCTGGCTGATTGAGGGCCAGTACGACCAGCAGGTCATCGCCCGCATCAGTATTCAGAAAATCAACTGGATGATGCTTTCTGCCCAGCTACAGTGGGAGCTGACCGATGCCTGCACACTGCAGAGCCTGCAGACGGTTCTGCCCGACCTGATGGGTTTTATCTTCAACGAACTGGGTCTGCACCGCCTTGAACTGCGCCTGGCAAAAGCCAGCCAGTATGCCGGCTGGCCACAGCAGCTGGGCTTCACAGCCGAAGGCGTATTGCCGCAGCAGCAGGAGTTTGAGGGGCAGGATGTGGATCTGGAAGTGTATTCTCGTCTGGCTACTGACTGAAATCAGACACACAATTCAGGTTCAGACGTCGTTTTCGTCCTGAACCTGAACCGACGCATCGTCATCTGACCACACGTTCACCAGAAACCGGATTGGCCGACAGCAGATCTGGCAGTCCTCAATGTATTCCTGCTCTGATACGGAAGGATCGACCAGTACGGTCTGCGGCTCAGCACAGTATGGGCAGTGAATGCTTTTCTCTATCAGTCCGGGCATTCAGCCCTCCTTTTTCCTCTGAAACAGGCTCTTCACAGGGTAGAAGGTCTGACCGATGAAGGTTCGTGGTAGTGGACTGGTGGTACCGTATTCGGCTGGCCAGTGCTCACCTGGCATATGGTAGGTTCCGAACAGACGGTCAAACAGCACCGTATGAGCGGAGTAATTGGTATCAATCGCCGGTTGTTCTGAACTGTGATGCCAGT
>JBPEXS010000128.1:0-1078 GCA_052031325.1 Thalassolituus sp.
AAGCAGCTGCGTAAGAATTACCGCAAACCCGACTGATCAGAGGTCCGTTCCATGCGTCTGTTAGCCCGTCACGCTGTCTGGCTCAGTTTTCTGATTCTGGCTGGGGTGTTTGTTGCCTTTCCTGAGATTGATCTGACCGTCAGCGGCTGGTTCTACAACCCAGAGACCGATGACTGGGCTGGCAATAACAACCCACTGGCGGATGCCATCTATGGTCTGTTCCGTTATCTGCCATTCTTTCTGCTGCCGGTATTACTGGTAACGGTCGCCGGGAGCTTCCTGCCGCGATCAGGCCTGAAAGCCAGTCGCCGCGTCTGGGTGTTTCTGTTAGTGACCCTGATGGCTGGACCAGGCATTCTCGTCCATAACGTGATGAAAGAAGGTTTTGACCGGGCCCGGCCGAAAAATGTTGAGCAGTTCGGTGGGCACAAAACCTTTACGCCCGCTTTTGTGATCAGTAATCACTGCGACCGTGGCTGCAACTCCTTTGTCAGCGGACACTCGGCGATGGGGTTCTGGTTTATGACTCTGGGCTGGGTCTTCAGCAGTTATCGCTGGTTCGCGACGGGGCTGATACTGGGTGGAATACTGAGCGCGACGCGCATAGCGCAGGGCGGGCATTTTCTCAGTGATACCCTGTTTGCCGGTTATCTCTGCTTTTTCACCTTTCAGCTGGTCAGCTGGATTGTTTTCAGACGGATTCGGGTGATTGACTGATAACGGATTGTAAACTCTGTCCTGGTTACATTATGGCGCATATTGTCCTAATGGTGGGATAAGTGACTGCTTAACACATTTGTAACCAATCGTTATTATGGGTTTTAAGATTCGAGCAGGATCTTATCTCCACTTATATTTGTGCCCGCTTTTTTTGCGGGCGTTTTTTTGCCTGGCGTTCAGGTTTCTGTCTAACGACTTCCGACTTCAGGCCCAGCTAGCTGAGCCTCAGGGCTACTTCTTATTCCGCTTCGATCCCCACCACAATCCAGGGGGCATTGTCGGTGGTCATATCACGCTCCAGGTGCCAGACATCAAAGATGCCGTCTTCAGAGCGTTCCAGGTCGTCTTTGCAGCGGCC
>JBPEXS010000129.1:0-7306 GCA_052031325.1 Thalassolituus sp.
TCTACAAACAATCAGATGCCCGCTTTCTGCCAGCGGGTAAACATCATACTCCCCAGAAAGATTCCCAGACTGCTCAGTGACAGCAGCCAGATCCAGATACCTGAGCTCAGGGCCATCACCAGTACGAAATACAGCAGGCTCAGATAGCTCAGCCAGGACGCTGCATACGGCGATTTCTTCAGAATCCATGGAATAAAAATCAGCAGCGGCAGGGAAATCAGCCCCCAGACCATCAGGGTGACAAATACCTGGGCGCTGGGGTCGTCGGTCGGAGGTGGAGAACTGATCAGCGCGGCTGCCAGCAGGACCAGTGTGCCGATATAGCTGATGGCCATAGCCCACCAGGCTTTGTTTGCCTTTGGGGCCTGTGCCGGGTTTACAGGGAGGTCACTCATGCGTCGTTCTCCAGTCGCTGGGCCAGGTTGGCGATGCGTTTACCCTGAGCGCGGCACAGAGAAATTTCAGTATCCGTAAGGCGGTTGTCGCCATTAGGGCCACTGTGATGGCTGGCCCCGTAAGGCGTGCCACCGGCTTGTGTGGTGGACAGTCCTTCTTCGCTGTAGGGCAGGCCAGCGATGACCATGCCGTGGTGCATCAGCGGAATCATCATACTCAGCAGCGTGGATTCCTGGCCGCCGTGCAGAGAAGACGTCGAGGTAAAGACCCCCGCCGGTTTGTCGATCAGGGCACCGGTGAGCCAGAGGTTACTGGTGCTGTCGAGAAAATATTTCAGGGGGGCGGCCATGTTGCCAAACCGGGTCGGGCTGCCAAGCAGCAGTCCGGCGCAGTGTTTGACGTCGTCATGGCTACAGTACACCGCACCTTCTGCCGGAACCGCAGGCGCACTGGCTTCGGTGTCCGGGCTGACTTCAGGCACAGTGCGCAGACGCGCTTCCAGCCCGGTGCTTTCGATACCACGGGCTATCTGCTGTGCCATCTCAAAGGTTTTACCGTGGCGACTGTAATACAGCACCAGCACATAGGGATGTGAATCGGGACGTGACATCAGAGAATCTCCAGCACGGATTCCGGTGGACGGCCGATGCGTGCCTGATCACCCTTAATCACAATCGGGCGTTCAATCAGTTTGGGCGAGGCAATCATGGCAGCAATGATTTCATCGTCGCTCAGGTCTTTGTTGGCGAGGCCGTGTTCTTTGAAGGCATCTTCTTTGGTGCGCAACAATTCACGGGCCGTCATCCCTAATTTTTTCAGCACGTCTTTCAGAGTCGCTGCATCCGGGGTTTCTTTCAGGTATTCGACAACCTCGGGAGTGATGCCCTTTTCTTCCAGCAGTGCTAATGTCTGGCGTGATTTGGAGCAGCGAGGATTGTGGTAGATCGTAATATCGCTCATGCTTTTCTCTGATTCTGTGTTCTCGGGACGCCATTGTAACAAGGAAATTTATGAAACTCCGACTGAATCCCGCTGACTGGCCTATGCCTGACTGGCAACGCTTTGCACGGGTGCTGTGGCAGACGGCTAAACGCTTTGAAGGTATGGAGCGACGCAAAGAAGCCGCCGCGCTGACCTACACCACGCTGTTTGCCCTGGTACCTCTGCTCACCGTCACTTACGCCATTCTCAGTGCGATTCCTGCGTTGCAGGAGTGGGGCGCCGATACCAACGAGCAGATGCTCGGCTACATCATGCCGTCCGGCAGTGAAATGATTACGGATTATCTGCAGGAGTTCAGTCAGCAGGCGCGCAAGCTGACCTGGATCGGTATCGTGTTTCTGTTTATTACCTGCCTGATGCTGCTGCGTACCATTGAAATGCAGTTCAACCGTATCTGGAATGTCGACAGCTCTCGCTCACGGGTGCAGACGTTTCTGCGCTACTGGGCAGTACTGAGTCTCGGCCCCGTGTTATTTGGTGCGGCCATTACCACCACATCCCTGTTGGCGTCATTGCCATTGTGGGAGAACACGCCCTCAGGCTGGTTCCCGGCCGTGGCCCGCATACTGCCCTGGTTATTCAGTGTCGCGGCGATCAGCGTGGTCTATATCATCGTGCCGAACTGCAAAGTGCCGGTGAAGCATGCCGTTGCTGCAGCGTTTGTCGTAGCCACCATGTTTGAGATCGGCAAACTGGCCTTCGGGTCGCTGATCGGCATGTTCCCATCGTATCAGCTGATCTACGGTGCCTTTGCCGCCGTGCCTCTGTTCCTGCTGTGGATCTATATATCCTGGATGTTGCTGTTGCTGGGCGGTGAGCTGAGTTATGGATTGAGTCACTACCGTGATCCACACTCCGGCCATTACCCGCTGGAAGAGCGCCTTCGTGTGGCCGAGTTACTCATCCGAACTCAGGGGGGCAAACGTTTCCGCTCCGAACTGCAGCTGCGCCGTGCTCTGAAAGACGTCGATGCCAGTGAGCTGACCAGTCTGTTGACCGAGTTCCGCCAGCGTCGATGGGCCATGCTGTCAGATGATGGATTGTGGGCCTGGGTTCGTGATCCGCAGACCATCACACTGGGCGAATTTTATGAAGACCAGAACCTCAGAAGCCTTGGGCTGGGCAATGCCCGTGAAGATTCACCATTGACGCGTTGGCAGAAAGAACTGGGAGAGGTGACCGAAGACTGTCTGTCACGGCCACTCAGCAGTTTACTCGCTAAGTAAGGCTTCGCCATTTCAGTGACGCTGGTGTCTGCAACACCGGCAAAGGTGGCGGAAAACCGCCGCTTTATCTTCCTTCTTGAGGGTTGTTTTTGGGTAAGCCTTTGAAATAGTTAGACTTATTTCATTGGCTTATATTTTGCTCAGTTCTTCTCAAAAAAGGGGAGATCTGATCATGCAACCGATGGCGAAACCCAGCCCGGGTAGCGGCAACCCAGCGACTCAGGATATGCAGGCTGAAGCTCTGACGCAGGGTTCATTCTCACACGTTCGCTGGGCAACTCAGTTTGTCGAACAACGCCTGGACGTTGCGGTGGCCACCGGGAATAAATATCAGTCCCACGCGTTCCGCCTGGTATTACAGGCTCTGCATGAGATTGATTACCGCACAGATCCAGATCGTTACCGCACCCTCTGCGATGCTTTTGATTTTCTCACTACCTTTACCGACGACTGTCTGGCGGCAGGCTCAGAACCCGCCGCATTGCGTTCTTATATGCACCTGATCCGGGTGCTGGCCGCGATTGATATTGCCCGCAAGGAAGAAGCCGAAAGTGGCCAGCTGTGCAGTCTGGCGCGGGTGGAGGCTTTGTGTGGAGGGCAGCATGTTCCAACACATTAAGTTTTATTCATCTGTACTGTTAGTCAGTCTGCTGTGTACGCCACTGGCTTTTGCAGAGGGCCTGAAGTGGACGAATGATGTGTACGGTTCGGTGGATAACGGCAGCGGCACCCGCTTTGCCAGTTCACGCATCAGTCTGGATATGCCCTGGCTGAGAACCCGCGTCGGTGGCGAAAAGCTGGAGACCAACGTCTATCTCGAGAGCACTGAATTCCGCTGGTCAGGTGTCAGCGCCGGAGAGGGCGATTACATCTGGCTGTCGGTGCCCGTGTTTTACCGTCAGGAGCGCGCGGGCAATCATGAACTGCACCTGCGCCTGGAGCCCGGTCTGATGACCGATCTGAAAGCGGTTGGTACAGAAAGCATCGGCGTCAATGCGGAAATCAGTGGTCGTACGTATCTTAACCGTCGCAGCTTTCTGCAGTATGGGGTTGTGGTTAACCGTATGTTCGGTGACTTCAAACCTCGTCCATTGCTGGCCTGGGCGACCAAGATCACCCACAGCACGGAGCTGTTGCTGGGCTTTCCTAAAACCAATCTGCAGACCCGCTGGGGCAGTGGCCTGTCGACCTATGCGCGCTTTTACCCGGACGGCGGCCTGTGGCGCGAAAAAGTCCAACTGGACACAGGTGTTACCGCGACCGGTTCGGATGTTTCAGAGATCAGCTACCGCAATTGGCGGCTCGGTACCGGGGTTGAATTTCAGTGGCAGGACAACATCTGGTTCAACGCTGAGATTGGCCAGCTGCGTAACCGCCAGATCGAAGCCCGCGACAGCACAGCGACCACAGTCAAAGCAGCCCCGGGACAGAATGGATACTGGGGCCTTGGGGTGCTCGTCCGTATCTGATGACGCTACAGGCTGTTCTGTCATGGCTCAGTCTGTTCAGAATTCAGCGGTGGTCGCCGTTCCCCGGCATCTGGTACATTGAGCATGATTCAATGTCCGGAAATGTTCATGATCCGCCCCAGTGTGTTAACTCTCCTTCTCAGCCTGCTGCTGACGTTACCCGCGTCGGTTCAGGCACTGACTCCTTTCCCGAATGCCAGTGTCTCTGAGCAGACTGAAACCCAGGTCAGCCGCTACCGGTTGATTCTTTCTGAACTGACCAATCGTCAGGGCACCATCAGCGGTGATCTCGAACGTCTGCTATCGGGCTCCCTCACGAGAACGGTGTGGGAACTGCCCGCCGGTGTCCGCTTATCTGAGGTGGTGCCACAGGTCCGCGATCAGTTGCAGGGGCAGCGTATTCTCTATCAGTGTCAGTCCATCGATTGTGGCAGCAGTAATTTCTGGGCCAATGATGTGTTTGATCACCCCAGGCTGGTCAGCCGCGACCGGGAGCAGGCTGCTCTGGTAAGTCTGGTCAGAGACGGCGACATGAACCGGGTCACTGTGGTTTACGTATCCCTGCGTGGGGGCCGTCAGCCAAGAGTGCTGGTGGATGAACTACTGACCGCAGATGCCGTCTCAGGTAACGCGGTTGCCGAAGCAGAATTTGAAGCTGCACTGGCACACAGCAGTGGCTGGTTGCCCGGGCTTATTGATGCCGATGGCAGACTTGAAATGACAGCGCTGACGCAATTCAACAGCGCGCTGAAGTCCCTGTCTGCCGGTGCCAGAAGCCGCCTGCATCTGGTGGTTCATTGCTACCGTGGCACTGACCTTGATGAAACGACCGCCTGTTCCGACGGGGTTGTCGGGCAGTTGCGTCCTCAACTGGATGCCGCTATCGGTCTGCATTCAGGTGGCGCACTGACTCCGGCACCTGTGCCTTCGGCCCAGGTCGCCATCCGTTTTATATTCTGGCCCGGACGTTAAACCGGGACTTTGAGGCAACTCATTTTAAGGAAACAACATGGCTAAGACCGTTGCTCTGGCGTTAGGCAGTGGGGGTGCCCGTGGTTACGCGCACATCGGAATCATTCAGGCGATTGAGGCCCGCGGGTACGAGATTATCAATGTTTCAGGTTGCTCCATGGGCGCCATCGTCGGTGGTTTTTACGCCGCCGGTAAGCTGGATGAATACACCGAGTGGGTATCAAAGCTCGGCTATCTCGATGTGCTGCGCATGCTGGATCTCAATATCCTCTCCGGCGGTGCGATCAAGCTGGATAAGGTATACGCCACCATCGAAGAGATGCTGGGTGGCTGTCAGATTGAAGATCTGAATCTTCCGTTTACTGCCGTCGCAACGGATCTGAAGAACAAGAAAGAGATCTGGTTTCAGAATGGCTCTCTGGTTCAGGCCATGCGCGCCAGTGCAGCCATTCCGACCATTCTTGCACCAGTGATCAACAACGACATGACCCTGGTTGACGGCGCAGTGCTGAACCCGGTGCCGATCGCACCCTGTGTTTCAGCCCATGCCCAGTACATTATCGCCGTGGATCTCAACGCCGATGTGCCGATGCCTGACCCGGAAGAAGCCGAGCGTCTTGAGAAAGAAGCCGAAGCAGAAGCGGAAAGTGCCAAGAGTGTCTGGCTGGATGCGGTGGTAACCAAGGCCAGCGAATGGTTCGGTAAGAATGACTCGCCTGAGGCCCGCGAAGAAGCGGACACCAAGCTGGGTAAAATCGAAATCCTCAGCCGCATGTTTGAGGTCATGCAGTCGACCTTGGGCCGCTTTAAAATCGCGGCTTACCCGCCGGATCTGCTCATCCGGATTCCGTCTGACTCCTGCGATATGTACGAATTCTATCGTGCCGAAGAGATGATCAAACTGGGCCGCGATATTGCCAATCAGGCGCTGGATGCGTTTGAACAGGATAAAAGCTCACTCTACGGCGACCGTCTGAGCTGACTACCATAAAACCCGGCAGGTTCTCGATTTTCGTTTCCGAGACAGTCAATGCAAGGCAAAAACCGACGAGAAAGCGCAGGGGCCGACCGTCGGTTTACAGGTTGTAAATGAGTATTATGCTCACCACATCCCTGTGGTTCGCTGCTCCGCAGTTATCACCCCAAATTGTTCCTGACAATTTGGTGAGACGGTTTTTAACACAGCAGTGACAACGCAGGTAGAAAACCAACAACCTGCCAAGGCAAGGCCCGTTCTGGCTGAGGCGGAGCGTATCCGCTACAATACGCTCCCATTTTTTGCCGGGTTCCCATCCCATGGATTTTTCGCAACTGGCCAACGAAGCAGTCGATGAGCTGCGCACCGTCGAAGATATGGTGCGCTGGGCTGTCAGCCGCATGTCGGAAGCCGGTCTGTACTACGGTCATGGTACGGATAATCCGGCGGATGATGCACTGGTGCTGGTGGCTCATGCCCTGAGTCTGCCCTGGTCGATGGCTGATGGTTTCCGCACCGCGCAGCTGACCCGCAGGGAGCGTGAAGCCGTGATGCCCATGTTAGAACAGCGCATCCTTCACAAAGTGCCGACGCCTTACATTACCGGCGTGGCCTGGTTCTGTGGTCAGCCTTATATCGTTGATGAGCGCGTGCTGATTCCGCGTTCGCCGATTGGCGAGCTGATCGAGCAGCGTTTTGCGCCCTGGCTGGCGCAAGACAAAGAACCTGCCCGCATCATGGACCTGTGTACGGGCTCGGGTTGTATTGGTATTGCCTGTGCGCATGCCTTTGCTGAGGCTGAGGTTGAGCTGCTGGATCTGTCGTTTGATGCACTGGCTGTGGCCGAGGAAAACATTGAGCAGCATGAGGTCGGTGACCGCGTGGTGGCGCTGCAGTCGGATCTGTATGCCGCTGCATCCGGTAAGTACGACCTGATTGTGACCAATCCGCCGTACGTGGATGCCGATGATATGGCCTGCCTGCCGGAGGAGTACCACCATGAGCCGGAAATGGCGCTGGCCGCCGGTAACGATGGTCTGGATCTGGTGCATACCATACTCTCTCAGGCGAAAGAGTATCTGACGGATGATGGCCTGCTGGTGCTGGAAGTGGGTAACAGCTACCCGGCATTGATTGAGGCCTACCCGGATCTGCCGTTTATCTGGCCGGAATTCGAGAGAGGTGGTCACGGCATCTGTGTTCTGCACTCTCGCGACCTGAAACAGCTTTAACGGCACAATATATAATCGATGATTTCCTGCCAG
>JBPEXS010000013.1:0-1257 GCA_052031325.1 Thalassolituus sp.
AGACTGGTCATGTCGTTTCCCGTTCTTATGATTTGGTCACCAGGCTCAGAGTCAGCGCCTCAGGCCCGTGCAGTTTGATCTGCTGATTATCGGCAAGCTCAAGCTGCATGCCGCAGATGTCGGGTTGAATCGGCAGCTCGCGATGGCCGATATCCAGCAGGGTCACCAGATGAATGCTGGCTGGGCGGCCGTAATCAAACAGCTCGTTCATGGCGGCGCGTATGGTTCGGCCACTCATAATGACATCGTCAATCAGGATGATGTGTCGGTCTTCGATGCTTTCCAGCAGGTCAGAGCCTTCAACATTCGGGTGCAGGCCATTCTGAGTGAAATCATCGCGGTAAAAGCTGATGTTCAGAGTACTGATCTCGCGGTTGCCGTTCAGCTGCTGCTGCAGCAGGCTGGCAATCCAGACACCGCCAGAACGGATGCCCACCAATAATGGGTCATTCAGTCCCTTGTCTTTGATCAGTTGATCCAACTGTGAACTCAGTTGTGTGCAGAGTGCCCCTACATCAGGCAGGTTCATGACGTTCTCCTCAGGAGGCCGGATGTTCGCGCATCCAGCTTTCAAGTATCAGGCAGGCGGCCAGTCCGTCGACGGAATGTTCACCAAAATCGGTATAACCCTGCAGCTCTTTGACCTGCTCTTTGGCTTCAAAGCTGCTCAGCCTTTCATCCTGGACGTAGGCGGGCTTGTGAAAGCGCCCTTCAAGACGCCCGGCGAACTTGCGCGCACGGCGGCTCATGTCGCTGTCACTGCCATCCATATTCAGGGGTAAACCTACCACAAAGGCGTCGGGCTGCCATTCTCCAATAATGCGGCCCAGCTGATCCCAGTCCGGTATGCCGTCGCGGGCTGCTATGGGTGCCAGTTCACTGCTGCCGCAGGTCAGGCGCTGACCCACAGCAATACCGATACGACGCGTACCAAAATCAAACCCCATCAGCTGCTGGACTCTCTGAGGGATCGTCTGCTCAGGCATGGCCGGATTCATGGCTCAGGTTGGCCACATTGATGCCGAGCTGTTTCAGCGCTTCGCTGTGGATGGATTCTGCGGTGGTGCCGAATAACAGTTCAGGCGTGGCTGGCAGGGTAAGCCAGGCGTTGTCGCTGAGCTCCTGCTCAAGTTGGTCCGTTCCCCAGCCGGCATAACCCAGTGCAAAGCGGTATTCCTGTGGTCCTTCTGCTCTGGCAATGGACAACAGGATGTCACGGGAGGAGGACAGACTGATGTCGTCGGTCACTTTCATGGT
>JBPEXS010000130.1:0-1358 GCA_052031325.1 Thalassolituus sp.
GGCAGGGATTGCAGCAGACCACGGGTTTTATGGTTGCGCAGGTGTTTGTCCTGCAGGATCACCAGTACCGCATGCACCGCAGAGATGGTGAACATGCTGAAGGCCAGTATCGACAACAGGATGTGCCATCCCAGCTGGTAGCTGAGATGCGTCATCAGCACCTGATGGTCAAACAGAGCGGCACAGAGACAGACAATACCGGCGATGGGCAGAAGCCCGACGAACAGGTTACCGATAGAACGGCTCCAGGCCAGTGACAGCGTCAGTACAATAATGATCAGGGAGATCAGTGAACCCACCTGAAACATGGCCAGATTCAGGATTTCATCGCTGAACAGCGTCATCGACAGTGCAGCAAGGTGCAGCACAGCACCGATCGCTGCCATGGTAATCACGAATGGACGTGCTGAAGGGCGGTTGCCCGAAAAGGTCAGCCATTGGCGAATGGCCCCGGTCAGATAAAAACCGGCTGCCGGAAGTGCCAGTGTTAACGCAGTCATTATTCTTCCTCACTTCAGCACATCGCCAGAGGCATTTATCGTTGTTCCGCCCCTGACTGTGCCAACGCAGTGTCGCATATGGAAGGTAAGCAGAAAAGCCGGTTCAGAGCACAGGTTCAAGAGGTTATACTATCCCTCTTTTCGTGTTTACAGATACAGAGCTATGTTTGACAGCCTGAGTGACCGCCTTACCGGCGCGCTAAAAAGCATTACCGGTCAGGCCAGACTGACCGACGACAATATTAAAGACACCATGCGCGAAGTGCGTATGGCACTGCTTGAGGCCGACGTGGCCCTGCCCGTGGTGAAAGCCTTTACCGAGCAGGTGAAAACCCGCGCCATCGGTACTGAGGTACTGAAAAGCCTGAATCCGGGCCAGGTCTTCCTGAAGATTGTTCACGAAGAACTGCAGTCCGTGATGGGTGAGGCCAATGAAAAGCTGAACCTGGCCACTCAGCCGCCGGCTATTGTGCTGATGGCGGGCCTGCAGGGTGCCGGTAAAACCACCACGGTTGGTAAGCTGGCCAAATACCTGGCCGAGCGAGAGAAAAAGAAAGTGATGGTTGTGTCCGCAGACGTCTATCGTCCTGCGGCGATCAAACAGCTGGAAACCCTCGCCAAAGAAGTGGGCGCTGAATTCTTCCCGTCTGACATTAATGAAAAGCCACTGACCATCGCTCAGAACGCCGTATCGGCCGCGAAGAAGGCGCACGTTGACGTACTGCTGGTCGACACCGCCGGTCGTCTGACCATCGACCAGGACATGATGGAAGAAATCCAGCATCTGCACGCCGGTATCAAGCCGGTGGAAACCCTGTTTGTGGTTGACGCCATGACCGGTCAGGATGCTGCTAACAC
>JBPEXS010000131.1:0-3526 GCA_052031325.1 Thalassolituus sp.
GCATGCGCGTTTTTCTGGGGAGACTTTTTCGAGATATCCCTGATAAAGAATTGATTTCAAAATGATTTCTTCCATGACTTGATTTATCCCTCCAGAAAAACGCGCATGCCTGTTAATCTGGGATGGGCTTGCGCATTAACTTGTAAACCAAAACGCTATCTATCTGATTTAGCTTAGTTTCACGCTATCACCCACCAGAAAAACGAGCAAGCTCAAATGTAAAGAGTGCACGATTTCGTTGCTGAGGTCAAAATATACTGTATATTTAAACAGTATATCTTTACATTCGGGGGCCAGGATGGCTAAGAGTCAGTTTCTTACAGAAATCCGTGAGTACATGCGCCTGCATGGTTACAGCATTCGTACTGAACATACCTATATCTATTGGATACGGTTTTTCATTCGCTTCCACCGGATGCAACATCCCTCGACGCTTGGCCCTGATGAGGTGATTCTGTTTCTGAGTTTTCTGGCCAACAAACGCGATGTCTCTATAAACACTCAGAAGCTTGCCCTGAACTCACTGGCTTTTCTCTATAACAAGTACCTTAATCAACCTCTCGGTGATATCGGTTTTACTGCGGCCAGTCGACCACGTCGACTACCTACAGTTTTATCGTCTGTTGAGGTCGGTCGCATTCTTGAGCACTGCCAGCCGAGGGACCAACTGATCTTTTCTTTGTTGTTTGGTGCGGGCTTACGTATTTCTGAGTGTCTGCGTTTACGCATTAAGGATTTCGATTTCTCCAGAGGGTCTCTCACGGTAGTGAACGGCAAGGGGGCTAAGGATCGCGTCACGATTCTGCCCCGCACTCTTCAACCACTTTGCCAGCAGTTTATTGATGAGGCGCTTAAGGTTCAGAGGGAAGATAATTTGAAAGGTATCGGCCCCTCATTACCGGGAGCCTTGGGGCGAAAATACCCTTCGGCCTATAAACAACCCGCCTGGATGTTTGTTTTTCCTTCTGCTGGCCTTTGCCAGCACCCGATGACCGGGGTTGTCTGTCGTCATCACCTGCATGACTCGGTGCCGAGAAAGTCTTTAAAGCACTATGTTGTTCAGGCTGGTCTGGCCTCTAAACGCATTACCTGCCACACCTTCAGGCACAGCTTTGCCACTGAGCTTTTGCGCAGTGGTCGTGATATCCGTACAGTGCAGGAGCTTTTGGGCCACAGCGATGTGGCAACGACTCAGATTTACACGCATGTGCTTGGCCAGCATTTCGCGGGGACTTCGAGTCCGCTGGATATGTTGGCTTAGCCAGGATTGCCTGCTGTTATGGCGTGCTTCTCTGTAAACGGATTTCTTTATTTATAGGTATACTCGGTTCTGAAATTTTCAGTGTTTGAGTGTGCTATGACCCCTGCCAATATGAAAAACCCCATCCACCTGCTGGCCTTTGGTCTTGGTTCTGGTCTGGCTAAGAAAGCGCCGGGGACTTTCGGCACGATTGCGGCTGTGCCGGTCTGGTGGTTTTTACTGCAGGGGATTCCGACCTTACCTTATGTTGGCATTCTGCTGGCAGGCTTTGCATTTGGTGTGGTGATCTGTGAGATCACGTCTCGCGATATGGGCGTGCATGACCACGGCGGTATTGTCTGGGATGAGTGGATCGGGCTATGGATTACTCTGCTGTGGTTGCCTTTGGACGGATCGCTATGGGCTGACCTCGGCTGGCTGCTCTACGGATTTGTGCTTTTCCGCTTCTTTGACATTATTAAGCCCTGGCCTATTAAGTGGCTCGATCAGAAGGTTCACGGTGGCTTCGGCATTATGATCGATGATGTGATTGCCGGGGTGTTTGGCCTGATTGTGTTGCAACTGACGGC
This sequence comes from Thalassolituus sp., assembly GCA_052031325.1. Classification (GTDB taxonomy): domain Bacteria; phylum Pseudomonadota; class Gammaproteobacteria; order Pseudomonadales; family Oceanobacteraceae; genus Thalassolituus. The sequence continues at coordinate 1,831 of JBPEXS010000131.1, forward strand.
CGTTTGGCTGGGGTGATTGATTATTAGCGCTGCCGGCGTGGTGATGGCTGATTGCTGGATTGCCACGTCGCTAAGGCTCCTCGCAACGAAGTTGTCGCAATGACGATGGTGGTTTGAGAAGGATCTGGAATGCCGCAATGACGGTGATGATTTGCCGAGGCTCTGGATTGCCGCGTCGCTTCGCTCCTCGCAATGACGTTAATTCGGGTTTTAACACACCAGTCACAACGCAGTTAGCTTATTGAATCCGGGCGTTAACGAGGCAGGTGATGGCAGGCAAAACCTGATGAAGAAGCGGAGCTTACATAAAGTAAGTGAGCATTCTGAAGTAGGTTTTAACACACCAGCCACAACGCAGTTAGCCCGGATCAGCGGCGCAAGACTCTGGCAAGCACCCCCAGGTTCAATAAGCTGGCCAATGAGGCGGCCACATACGTGAAGGCAGCCGCACGCAGTATCTGATGCGCTGATTGTATGTCCTGCTCATTCAGGTATTCCCCTTTCTGCAACAGTGGCAGTGCTTTACCAAAGCTGGCATCCAGCTCTACGGGAAGGGTCACAAGATTCAGGATGACTCCGAGTACCATGGAGCCGATAGCGGCTATCAGCGCCCAACGGGTGATGCCTGGGTTCCACCAGCTGAGTAGCGGGATGGCGATCAGGAAGATGGGGGCTGCCCGGGTGAAGAGCATGGTCAGTTGGGCTATGCCGGTGCGCAGGCTGAACATGGCGTCGCCGTGAAAATGCTGAATGGCGTGGCCAACTTCGTGAGCAGCAACCACTACCCCAGTGAGGGTTCGGCCATTGAGTTTGTCTTTGGTGAGTCGTACAGCTCTGGCTGCGGGGTCGTAATGATCGCCGATTTGGGTTTCTTCTACCTTAACATCGTCCATCTCCATGATGCGCAGCAGGTGACGGGCCATGTCACCACCCGTACCAGGAAAGTCGCTGCGCTCACCGCTGTGTTTACTGAGTACCCGTTTGATCCACCACATGGGGGTATACATCAGCAGAACCAGAGCTGCCAGCAGTAGGATGTAAAACATGAAAAGCCCGTCAGTACTGAAATAGACACATGGGGTTGCCCCCTTGCCTGTCATTATTCCCAACTTGTTCGCATCAGGCAAAATCATGCAACAGTGAATCCCTGCAACAGAGGGACAAGCGGGTTGCTTGCTGCTAGAATACGCGCCCCTGAAGATCTGACTGAGGCCATTCTGGTGAACATCCGCTACGTTGCAACGTCACGGTTACCTACCCCGTTCGGTGTATTTGATATGCACGGATTCGAGGAAGTAGACACCGGTAAAGAGCATCTGGCGCTGACCATGGGTGACGTTTCTGGTGGTGAAGCCGTGCTGTTGCGCGCGCACTCTGAGTGCCTGACTGGCGATGCCCTGTTCAGCATGCGCTGTGACTGTGGTTTTCAGCTGGAAGAAGCATTGCGCTCTGTCGCACAGGCTGGCCGTGGCGTGGTGCTGTATCTGCGCCAGGAAGGCCGGGGCATTGGCCTGCTGAATAAGATCCGCGCCTATAACCTGCAGGATCAGGGTGCCGATACCGTAGAAGCGAACGAGCGCTTGGGTTTTGGTGCTGATATCCGCGATTACGGTATGTGTCAGCCCATGCTGGAGCATCTGGGTATTGAGTCCATCCGTCTGATGACCAACAACCCGCGCAAAGTAAAAGCCCTGTC
>JBPEXS010000132.1:0-3649 GCA_052031325.1 Thalassolituus sp.
ATGCAGTCGACCGGGCACACCAGCTGACACTGTGGTTCGTCGTAATGACCGACACACTCAGTACATTTGTTCGGGTCGATTTCGTAAATTTCTTCACCGGGAGCGATGGCCTCGTTTGGACATTCCGGTTCGCACACATCACAGTTGATGCATTCATCAGTAATAATCAGTGCCATGACATACCTCCGTCAGGGGGCTGGTGGTTCTGTGCCGGACCGCAGATCAGCTCTGATGAGCTTTCTGCAGTGCTGCGGCAACTTCAGGATGGACCAGTGTGCTGATATCGCCACCCAGGGCAGATACTTCGCGGACAATGGTCGAAGAGATGAAGGAATACTTCTCAGCCGGGGTCAGGAACAGGCTTTCGACTTTCGGCGCCAGTACACGGTTGATGTCCGCCAGCTGGAATTCGTATTCAAAATCGGACACCGCACGCAGACCGCGCAGGATGATGTTGGCGTTCTGTTCGTGGACAAAGTCAGCCAGAAGGGTACTGAAGCCCATGACTTCAACGTTTTTCAGGTGACTGGTGACACGGCGGGCAAGATCAATCCGCGTATCCATATCCAGCAGGGGGGATTTTTTCGGGCTGGCAGCAACCGCAACAATAATATGATCAAACAGGCGCGATGCGCGTTCAATCAGGTCGGTGTGGCCATTGGTGATCGGATCAAAAGTACCGGGATAAACGACGGTATTCATGAATGTCGGTCTCAGAGCGCATGAGCGCGAATAGTACTGGAAGCCGCATTTTGAGGCAATACGGGCCCGGGCGGGCAGGATTTGCCTGTCCGGTGGGACAGGGTGTATGTTACGCGCATCAGCGCTGGCTGAACTCAATAACAATAACACCTGTGCAGGGCACCCCATGGATCTCGATACCGAGTGCATTCCGCTGGGACACATTCAGACCTACCTCAATCTGAGCCAGAGCCTCCCGGAAAAACCGGATCAGCTGATGAAGCGGGCCGGTATCCAGCTGAAAGATGCGGATCAGAAGATGCAGGCCATTCTGAACATCGATCCCTTTGAGATGTATCGTCAGGCCGGCATCAAAGTGTCAGAGGATGGCGTCGCGGGGCATTTTGTGTCGGCGCGTCAGGTACTGAATCTGGTGCATCAGGCCATGGAGTTACTGGGTATGCCGTATCTGGGGTTGCCAATGGGTAACCTGATGACAGTAACCCATCACGGCATGGCCGGTCTGGCGGTGGTGACTCAGCCGACATTACTCGACAGCGGCCGGGTGCTGGAACGGTTCTTCCGCGAGTTGTTTCCGCCGTTGGAGCTCAGCATTCATCTGGAAGGGCAGCGTGGGCGCCTGCAGATTGATGAAAACCTGTCACTGGCACCCTACACCCATTTTTTCATTGAGCTTAATCTCGTCAGCTTTTACAACATTTTTGCCGATCTGGTCGGGCGTGATCCGGCTAAAATGCCAGACCGGCTGGAGTTGAATTACCCGGACCCGGGTTGGGGTCATATTTACCGCCGTTATTTTCAGTGCCCGGTGGTCTTCAACGCTGGGCGCAATGCCCTGTCCGGCCCTTCATTCCTGGCCGATGTCGACATGCCACTGGCCAACCGGCTGATGGCCATGACTGCAGAAAAAAGCCTGTTCGAGAGTATTCCCACCCGCGCCATTCAACTCGTGCCGCTGCGCCTGCGACGCCTGCTGGTGCGCTATTATGGCGCTTTTCCCTCACTGGAAAACGCCGCCCGGGAGCTGGGTATGAGTGGCCGCACCATGCGCCGCAAACTGGCCGAAGACGGCACCTCGTATCAGCAGGAGCTGAATCACGTCCGCGAAAAATTTGCCCGCGAATATTTCATTCGCGGTGGTGAGTCGGTGACAGAACTGGCGCATCTGCTGGGCTTTGCGGATTCGTCCGCCTTTGCCAAAGCCTTCCGGAGCTGGACGGGCCTCAGTCCGACCGACTTTATGCAGCAGCACCGCGCACGCTGAACATGACATTCTAGGCCACCTGCAGGGATGGCCATATTTAACCGATCTCTGGCCTGTTACGGCAGGCTGGTTCTTCCGGCTTTTTCCTACCATGACCTCCTCCTGCTTCTCCGCTGCTCTCCCTGCACCGGGTTATGTAGCCGGACTGAATAACAACAAAAAACAGAGGTTCTGATATGTCTCACCTGAATACGCTTAAAGGGCTGGTGCTGGGAATGGCACTGGCGACTCCGGCGCTGGCAACTGCCGCGACCGAAGGCCCGTCCGGTTTGGATTTTTACGATGTCCCTGCGATCAGTACCACCACTCATGGTGACCTGATCTGGTACCGCGAAGCCACTGTGGATCTGGGAGCCGGTGTGGCCGGATTCAACGCCTGGAACGTCATGTACCGTTCCACCGATTCACTCGGCGCGCAGAATGCCGTGACAGGTACCGTGCTGGTACCAACGTCTGGCTGGAGCGGCTTTGGTGATCGCCCGGTTGTGAGCTACGCCACCGGTACACACGGCCTGCAGCAGGGTTGTGCGCCATCTCTGCAACTGGAAGCAGGTACCGACTACGAAGCTGAAAACATTAAAGCCGTGATTAACGCCGGTTATGCCGTACTGATTACGGACTACGCGGGTTACACCACCGGCGATGTGCCGACTTACCTGGCCGGTGAGTCTCAGGCCCATGCCGCACTCGACATTCTGCGCGCTGCCTCTCAGGTGCCGGGCACAGATATCAACGAAGACGATCCGTTTGCGATCTGGGGTTACTCACAGGGCGGTCAGACGGCAACCTGGGCTGCGGAACTGGCCGAGTCGTATCTGCCGGATCTGAACCTCAAAGGTGTGGCCGCGGGTGGTGTACCGGCGGACTTCCCGCTCACGGCGGATTACCTGAATGGCAGCACCGGTGCGTCCTTCCTGCTGGGGGCCGTGATTGGACTGGCAGAGCAGTACCCGGATAACCTGGATCTGGATGAGCTGACCAACGACGCCGGTAAAGATGCCATTGAGCGCGGTAAAAACGAGTGTGTGTTTGAGGCCCTGTTTGACTTCATGAACGACAGCATCCAGCAATACACCGCCAACGGTGAGACTCTGGACGAAATGCTGGAAGATGAGGCCATCTACGAGGCCGTTGCCGGTCAGAACCTGGGTGAAGGCAAACCGTCTGTGCCTATGTACCAGTACCATGGTCAGGCGGATGAATTTATTCCGATCTCTCAGCACACGGACCTGAAGAGCGCCTACTGCAGCAAGTTCGCCAACGTCACCTTCGACATCTACCCAAGCGAACACATCGTCACTCAGTTCCAGGCGGCACCTCAGGTACTGGATTGGCTGGATGACCGCTTCAGTGGCTACCCGGCGTTTAATGGCTGTCTGACCTTTTCTCCGGCACCGGAATCCACGGCCAACCCAGGTGGTGGCGACTTTGTGGTGACCCTGGATCAGTGGTTCCTGGATGGCACTATGCATCTGGCGACCCTGGATCAAGAGGTTGTACTGCCGCAAGAGTCCACCATGACCGCAGACACCAACATCACTCAGGAAACCATGGTCGGTGCTCTGAATGTGCCTGATTTCCAGACCAGTCTGCGCATTGCCGGTATCAAAACCGACGTCTGGCTGAGCATTCAGCAGGTGGGTGACATTGAAGGTGACGTCAGCCTCGACAACGACGGCATAC
>JBPEXS010000133.1:0-1783 GCA_052031325.1 Thalassolituus sp.
CTGGAAGAAAATCACCGATGCAGTCCACGCTAAAGGCGGGAAAATCTTTATGCAGATCTGGCACGCCGGGCGTGCAACTCATCCAAAACTCAACGGTGGAAAACCCGCCGTATCAGCGGGCACCACAGCCATTGAAGGCAGCTCCTCCACCCCACTGGGTAAATACGAATACACAGCACCAGAAGCCCTCACGGAAGACGGCATCAAAGAGATTGTTGCAGCATTTAAAAAAGGCGCAGAAAACGCCAAAGAAGCCGGATTTGATGGCGTTGAGGTTCATGCCGCCAATGGCTACCTGCTTGATCAGTTTCTGCGCGATGGCAGCAACCCACGCGAAGACCTTTATGGCGGCTCATGGCACAACCGCGTCCGTTTCCTGACTGAAGTTATCGACGCCGTCGCCGAAGTCTGGACGCACCACCGTGTTGGCGTGCGCCTGTCACCTCTGAACAGCTTCAACGACATGAAAGACAGCGATCCAGAAGCATTGGTTCGTTACCTGTGTGCACACCTGAACCCGATGGACCTCGCTTATCTGCACGTCATGCGCAGCGACTTCCTCGGCAAACAGGGTGGCGACATTCTCACCCCCGTGAGCGAGCTGTATAAAGGCAACCTGATGGTCAACATGGGTTACAGCCCGGAAGAGGCGGCCGAAACCATCGCCGCCAACAAAGCTGATATGGTCGCCTTTGGTGTGGGCTTTATTGCCAACCCCGACTTTCCGGAGCGTATCCGCCAGGGCGCAGACTTTAACAACCCTAACCCAGACACCTTCTATACGCCGGGGGCAGAAGGCTATACCGACTACCCAGCACTTTCGGAATAAGCTCTGGTTATGTACCTGAATGAATGATTAACACACTTCCTGTTGCCGCTCCCAGCCTGTACTGAGAGCGGCTTTTTTACGCTTGTCAGTTGTACATATTTTCGGCAAGGTACAGAGAGACAACGACAGGACGTAACGCATGAACAGCAAAGGATTGCCCACAGCAGCGCACACTCTATTCGTTAACGTATTCTCCCAAAGTCTGCTCACCGTTATCCTGTTATTTATCGCACTGCTTTACCCGCCTATAGCCTCAGCCAAGCTCGACGACCTGCCCTCTGACTGTAAAAACTTTCATTTTCGCGACATCAGCGGAATGCCCATCACATCCTCAGATAAAACCGGATATTTCTTCAAAATCAGCCAGCCTGAGGACCGGAGGAAATCCAAGGGGATGGGTGATGTTTTCTTCAGGTTACTGCAAGATACAGAGGTAGATTTCATACACCCGGCCAGCAGTATTCTCCTGACTGCACCGGAATTAAGCTTTCATATTGTTGGTGAAGGCCAATACTGCCGGATTAATCTGGGCAAACGCTGGTTGGAATACGAAGGTGTCTATTCCCTGCTGGATGACGCGGCATACAAGCAATTCCATAGAATGTTCACCATTCGCCAGACACAAAATAGTGGTCAGCCTGCCGAAGCCAACGCCTATGCAGCAGTAGAACCCTACATTCGTGAAATGCTAGCCAAGAAATTGCCTCAAACTGTACAGGACTGGGCCGCAGAACAGGAAGAACACCAAAAAGAACTTCAACAAGAAGCCCAAACAGATAGACCTAATCAACAAGCCGACGGCGCAACGCTTGATCTCATCTTCCTCTCAAACACAGACAGCGCAGAAACGCAGCCAACCTCCACAGAATTGAGGCAAGACAGCAGTGATCCTACCCACGAAAAGTAGACACCATTTCAGGCACACTTCTCGTGATATTCCTGTTCATACTCTGC
>JBPEXS010000134.1:0-1605 GCA_052031325.1 Thalassolituus sp.
CCTGATCGTGACGCCGCTGATTGAAGGTGGTGACGTTGTTGTGGCCCTGGGTGACCGTATTCTGGGTCGTGTGATCGCGACCGACGTGTACAAGCCAGGCTCACCAGGCGATGTAGTGGTACCAGCAGGTACTCTGATCGACGAAGCCTGGGTAACCAAGATTGAAGCCGAAGGTATCGACGAGGTGAAAGTACGCTCGGCGATTACCTGTGACAGCCGTGTGGGCATCTGTTCCAGCTGTTACGGCCGTGACCTGGGTCGCGGTCATCTGGTGAACGTCGGTGAAGCTGTGGGTGTTATCGCTGCACAGTCCATCGGTGAGCCAGGTACTCAGCTGACCATGCGTACGTTCCACATTGGTGGTGCGGCATCGCGTTCTTCTGCAGCCGACAGTGTTGAAGTGAAGAACAAAGGTGTTGTCCGTCTGCACAACATGAAGACCGTAACCCGTGACGACGGCAACCTGGTTGCTGTGTCCCGTTCCGGTGCGATTGCCCTGGCGGACGAACACGGCCGTGAGCGCGAGCTGTACAAACTGCCATACGGTGCCGTGATCAGCGTGAAAGACGGTGAGCATGTTGAAGCCGGTCAGAAGGTTGCGACATGGGATCCGCACACGCACCCAATTGTGACGGAAGTGGCTGGTAAGATCGAATTCGTGGGTATGGAAGAAGGTATTACCATTAACCGTACGACTGACGAACTGACGGGTCTGTCCAGCATCGAAGTGATCGATCCTAAAGATCGTCCGGCCGCCGGTAAGGATATCCGTCCTATGGTTAAGCTGATCGATGCCAAAGGTGAAGAGATCATGATGCCGGGTACCAACACCCCAGCTCAGTATCTGCTGCCTGCTAACGCTCTGGTTTCTCAGGAAAACGGTGCGGAAGTGACCATCGGTGACGTGATTGCACGTATTCCGCAGGAAACGTCAGGTAACAAGGACATCACCGGTGGTCTGCCACGGGTTGCTGACCTGTTTGAGGCACGTAAGCCGAAAGAGTCTGCCATCCTGGCAGAAATTTCCGGTCTGGTGAGCTTCGGTAAAGAGACCAAAGGTAAGAAGCGTCTGGTGATTACGCCGAACGATGGCAGTGACCACTACGAAGAGCTGATTCCTAAATGGCGTCACCTGAACGTGTTCGAAGGTGAGAAAGTTGAGAAGGGTGAGGTTATTTCCGATGGCCCGCTCAACCCGCACGATATCCTGCGCCTGAAAGGCGTTGGCGATCTGGCAATGTACATCACCAACGAAGTACAGGAAGTTTACCGACTGCAGGGTGTAGGCATCGATGATAAGCACATCGAAGTTATCGTCCGTCAGATGCTGCGTAAGGTACTGATCACCGAAAACGGCGACAGCACCTTCATTCCGGGTGACCAGGTGGAATACACCAACTTCCTGGAAGAGAACGAGAAACTGGACGGTGCGAACAAAATCGCAGCGAAAGGCGATCGCGTTCTGCTGGGTATCACCAAAGCCTCTCTGGCAACCGAGTCGTTCATCTCTGCGGCGTCGTTCCAGGAAACCACCCGTGTACTCACCGAAGGTGCAGTGACCGGTAAAGTGGATACCCTGCGCGGCCTGAAAGAGAACGTGGTTGT
>JBPEXS010000135.1:0-1498 GCA_052031325.1 Thalassolituus sp.
GAAAGTGCTGTCGACCTCGGTGACCTTCCGCGGCAAGGTGTTCTTTACCACCTATTCGCCTGCGAATGACGAAAACTCCGATGTCTGTGGTGGCGATGCCGGTAATGGTGGCAAGTACACACTCAATATCTACACCCCGGATGAAGATGCTGAACGGGATTCTCTGGGCCAGTCGTACATTCCGGGTGAACCGGTTATCACCGCACTGCCGGAAGCCACAGCCAGTGAAGAAACCGGTGGAGACGATGAAGCCGGAGAGGAAGAATCTGAAGGAGAAGAAACCGAAGAAGATGACAGCCAGTGCCAGAATTACGGTGTGATCGTCAGTACCTCTATCGAGCTGAGCGATGACATCTGTACCAATCTGGAAAAACAGTACTGGAAAGAAAACGAATAAGGCTTCTGCATTCCGGCTGATCCAGACTTCCAGCGTTATCAGTCCGAAGTGCATGCCGGAGAAAACGAGATTCGTAACTTCGGCTGAGTGACACACTTGTCACGAATTCACACAATGTCAGGCCGATACCAAGGATGGTATGGCCATGACACACTCAAGATACCACTCTCAGGGGTTCACCCTGCATGAGCTGCTGACTGCTGTTCTGATTATTGCCCTGACGGCCACCTTCGGAGTGCCTTCCATGGTCCGGATGAAGGAAGAACATCAGGTCCGCAGTGATCTGCGCTATCTGCACCGCAGCTTTTCTCTGGCCCACGCCAATGCCGTGATGATGGCGGATTACGTCACCTTGTGCCCTTTGTCGCCTGCCAACCGCTGTAATGGAGACTGGTCAGGCCGCCTGGTGATGTTTCAGGATTCCGATAAAGATCAGGCACTCGACAGCACAGAACTCATCATGCGCGAGATACCAGCACTTGAAGACGAACGCTTCAGCCGCAGCTATGGCAGTCGCGACGCCGTGACCTTCGGTCCGCTCGGCAGTGCATTTGGCTATAACGGCACACTTAAGTACTGCTATAACGGCTCAGCCACGCTCGGCGGCACTCTGATTGTCTCTGGACCGGGCCGTATCCGCCTGGGTGAAGACACGGATAACAGTGGCCTGCCGGAAGGCAGTAATGGCCAGGATATCGACTGCAGCAGCTGAGTTGACGGCTTTTTGACACCACTTGATCCTCCTTCAGTACCGCTTATCGCGTACTGGTTGGATCGGTGTTACACCCTTCTTAAGATGATATTCAATCTAATAACAATTGGCGCATCTGAAGGATACGCACACATGACGAATATCCGGGGATTCTCTCAGCCAGCACAACCCGCCCAGGCAGGTTTTACCCTGCTCGAACTGCTGATCACTCTGGTGATTGCAGGCATCCTGCTGGCGGTGGCTACTCCCTCGTTCAGAACCATGGTTGCCAACTCTGCGGCTGAAAATGCCTCTGGCCTCATTGAAATGGACCTGGCCTTTGCCCGCAATAACGCCATTACCCGTGGTGTCATTGTGCGTATGACGCCCAGCAGCGGCGGCTTTGCCGA
>JBPEXS010000136.1:0-31553 GCA_052031325.1 Thalassolituus sp.
GTTCTGGGTCTGGTTGCGGCGATTCCGTGTGTGTTCCTGCACACCCTGACCAACAACATCAGCCGCTCTCTGATCATGATTCTGGAAGAACGCGCCACCGGCATTCTGGCGCGTCAGTCTGAACTGAAAGAAGCTGCCTGATCATGTACGAGTTACTTGAACCCGTTTATCTGTTCATGGAGAGGGGCGGCCCCGTTCTTAACCTCATCTTTGTTCTGATTTTCTTCCTCTGGCTGTTTGTGCTGGAACGGGTTGCCTACTTCACCTTCTTTCACCGCAGTGAAATGAAGGACGCAGTCAACGAATGGGAAGGGCGTAAAGAGCGCGCTTCCTGGTCGGCGCACCAGATCCGTCATGATCTGGTGACCCGTCTGACGAGTGGCTTAGACAGCAATATGAGCACCATCAAGATGCTCATTGGTCTGGCTCCTCTGTTCGGTCTGCTGGGCACCGTCTACGGCATGATCAGTGTGTTTGATGTAATGGCATTTCAGGGCACAGGTAGCCCGAAAGCCATGGCGTCCGGTATCTCACAGGCCACCATTCCGACCATGGCCGGTATGGTGGGTGCGATCACCGGTGTGTTTGCCCAGTCGCTGCTCGACCGTTACATCAAGCGTGAAAAAATCCGTGTTGAAGATCGTCTGACCTTCGACCACTAATCAGTGAGAAATTTATTATGAGACGCAGTTTTTCCGGCTCACACCAGACCGAAGCAGAAGGTGAAATCGACATCACCCCAATGCTGGACGTGGTCTTTATCATGCTGATCTTCTTTATCGTGACCGCTTCGTTTGTGAAAGAGTCCGGTATTGAAGTGAACCGCCCGGATGCCAGCACCTCGCAGGCCAAACCGCGTGCGAACATCCTCATTGCTGTGAATGCAGCGGATGAAATCTGGATCAACAAACGTCGCGTCGACGTCAGCCAGGTACGGGCCAACATCGAACGTCTGCACGCTGAGAATCCTCAGGGTACTGTTGTGATTCAGGCCGACGAAGAGTCCAACACTAAAGCCGTTGTGGCGGTTATGGACGCAGCCCGTGCGGCGGGTGTTTACGACGTGTCGCTGTCGACAGAGGCTATGTAAGATGCCGATGCTGACCCGACTGGGAGGCGCATTTATCCTGGCACTGGCCGCAACCGTGGCCGTGTTCTGGGTCATGCAGAGCCTCGTCCACAGTGGTGGATCTGTTGAAATGCCGGAAGATTTTGGCCGCATTCAGAGCTTTGTGATGAGCAAGCAGGACGACGATGTTCAGACCAAAGACCGCCAGCCGAAAAAGCCACCGGTCGCTCCGAAAGAGCCGCCAAAGCCAGAAATGATCACACCACAGATTGCCTCTTCCAGTGCGGCTGATCTGTCCATGGGTGCGCTGGATTTCGCGACGGACCTGGCACTGGATGCCGGTCTGGCCGGTGCAGGTGGTGACGGTGAAATGATGCCGATTGTGAAGGTGGCACCCACCTATCCACGTCGAGCTGCACAACGTGGCATTGAAGGCTATGTGGTGGTGGAGTTCACCGTCTCGTCACTGGGAACGGTCACCGATCCTGTGGTTATCGAGGCAGAACCACCGGGCATGTTTGACAGTGCCGCGATTGATGCCGTGAAACGTTTTAAATACAAGCCTCAGGTTGTTGATGGTCAGGCGGTTGCGGTACCCGGTGTACGCAACATCATCCGCTTTGAACTTGAAAAATAACCGGCTGCTGGAGGTATCGTCCCATGATTAAAAAATTATCGTCTGTCGTTCTGCTGTCAGGTTCATTGATGGTTGGGCTGGTAACCGCGCCTGTATTGCTGATGCCCGTTAATGTCTGGGCGGAAGAAGAGGCAGCCTCAGCGTCTCCGCGTGTACGCCGTACCCAGACTCTGCGCCCGGTGATTTACGAGAAACTCGAAAAAGCCCGCGAACAGATGGATGGCGGTGACGCTGAGCAGGCTCTGCAAACGCTGAATAAACTGTCTGAACGTAAGCGTAATTCGTACGAAACGGCGATGACGCACAATATGTTTGCCTACGTGTATTCAACGACGGAGCAGTTCGGAAAAGCGACCGCAGAATATGAAGCGATTCTGGGCATTAATAATGTGCCTGACAGCCTGGTGCAAACCACCCGCTTTACCCTGGCTCAGCTTTACATGATGCAGGAAAAGTTCGACGAGTCACTCAGTACACTCAACAGCTGGATGGAATCGGCGGATGCTGAAAAAGTCGGTGCAGATGCTTATCTGCTGCGTGCTCAGGTTCAGTATCAGCGTAAAGCGTATGAGAGCTCGCTGGATGATGTAAAAACCGCGATTGCCAAACGTGCTGACGACGGCAAAGTTGCCCCTGAAAACTGGTACCTACTGCAGCGCGCTACCCTGTTCCAGCTTAAGGACTTTAATGGCCTTGAGAAAAACCTGGAAGCCCTGGTCGCGAATTACCCGAAAGCGGAATACTGGGTGCAGCTGGCTGCGGTATTTAACGAAAACGGTAAACCTGAGCAGGAACTGGCAGCGCTTGAAACCGCATACGATCAGAAACTGCTGACCAAAGAACGTGAACTGATTAACTTTGCCCAGGCACTGCTGGGAATGGAAATCCCGTTCAAGGCCGGTCAGGTGCTGGAAAAAGGCATGCAGGATGGCGTTGTTGAAGAATCAACCCGCAACCTGTCTCTGCTGGGTGATGCCTGGATGATCGCCAAAGAATACGATAAAGCGATCGTTGCAATGACCAAAGCCGCGCAGGAATCGGGTAAAGGTTCGGACTATTTCAAACTGGCGCAGATTTATACCCAGCGTCAGGAATGGAATAACGCTCTGGATTTTGCTCAGAAGTCGATTGATTCCGGTGATCTGAAAGCGCCGTATCAGGCCCTGATTATCAAAGGTCTGGCGCAGTTTAATCTGGATAAACTGGAATCGGCTGCAGCGACTTTTTTCCAGGCCGGTCGTTATCCGGAAGCGGAAAAAACGGCTCATCAATGGCAGGAATTTATTGAGGGTGAACAGGCCCGTCGTGAGTACCTGGCTTCAGCCGAAGAGTCCTGAGTTGATAACTCATAGCTCATCAAGAAGCCGGGCATAGCCCGGCTTTTTGCATTCTGTCGCTTAGGTGACTGGCGGATTAACGCTTATTTGCGCTTTTCCGTCCAGGCCCAGGTCATATTGGCGGTGACAGTCTCTGTACCGGTTTCATCAGACAGCGTACAGGGAACAAGTACTTCGCCCTTAGGTTCATCAATCATGCGCTGACGTTCGGCGTCACTCAATGTCGCAGTCGCGGTCAGCGTACCTTTGGTGCGTTTGAGGTAATTCAGCTCCATGGTTTTGATCACCAGCACTTTGCTGTCGGGGACGTTCATGGCACAGACAAAACCAGTGGCGGATTCGGCAGCCAGTGCCATGGCCGCTGCATGCAGGGTGCCGATGTGATTACCCACTTTGCGGCGATAACGGATAGAGACCACACATTTTTCATGGGTGAGTACGTCAAAACGCACCCCTGAGGTACCGGCATAGGGAATGACCTTGCCCAGCAGGAAAGAACGTACACCGGCTCTCCAGCCCGCAGGCAGCAGGTTGATTCTGGTGACGGTGTTACTCAGTTTATTCGGCTTGCTCATTGGGCTCTCCTCGTTCTGTTGGGCTGGATTGTAAAAGACCTGCCAGCCTCTGCACATCATTAATCGCCTGTTCCACCTCATCGCTCATCAGACGGTATCCGGGCTGGCACACAAGTAACCAGTCATCAGACCATTCCACATGGAGGCCTGGGTGGGCTAATAACCAGTCAATCACGCTGTCGCGGAACCAGCTGCGCAGGCGGTGCCGGGTATCACTCAGGCAATACCAGTGGCAAAGGCGTTGTGGCAGATCGCGTGATTCAAGCTGCTGCAGAGGCTGGCCATGTCTTGCGGTAAGCTGATCGTGCTCCAGCCAGCGCTTCTGGCTGATACAGAGCCTGCCCTGCACTCGGAGTGGGCAATGAATCAGGATTACCGTCTGTTCAGCCAGCTGCTTGCGGGTCAGGGCAGTGATGTCCATCAACTGCAACTGGTCATCTGTGGAGGTGAGGCAATGACGGGCGCTGCTCGAGGCGGACGCTGACAACAGGCTGAACTGACGCAGTCTCAGCTCGTGGCTGAAGGACAGGCGGCTGCTGTAACGCAGGTTCAGGCGCGAGGCCTGTGCGCGCAATTCCACTGTGTGTTGAATGGCAAGACGGCTGAATAGCCACACCAGTAGGGCAGCAATCAGGCAGAACAGACAGGTCAGGAGTAGGGTTGGCATCCCCTGATAGTACTGTATGCGGCGGTGTTCAGAGAATTCAGTTGCCGCTGAACACGGCTTTGGTGGCTTCAATCTCTTCGCAGAGGGCTTCATCCATGGTGATCACTTCGTCGGCATTCAGCCCCAGGCGCTTAAATGAACCGGTCTCGGCGCGGTTCACAGATGCCAGCGGGTGCTCTGACCCCATATAACTTTCAACCACGGTGACCTGGACCAGATCTGTCAGATCCGCATGGTCCGGATGGCGCGAGAGATCCAGATATTCTTTGGGTACACAGACCAGCTCTGCGGGCAGGCGCCAGGTTTTGAGAATGTAAGACCCCAGCGAGCTGTGCAGCTTATCCATTACGAAATCGAGGGAGACGCCGTCCTGCAGTAATTTCCCATTGTTTTCGGCGTATGACAGCAGTGGCAGTTTACCGATCTGGTGGATGAGACCTGCCAGTAAGGCCTGATCCGGCGGCAGGTTAGAGAAATGACGGGCCAGCACCTGAGCCGCAGCAGCGATGGAGACCGACTGACTCCAGCAGTCACGCATGCGCTGATCAATCTGTTCACTGGTGGCCTGAAACAGCTGCTGCATCGACAGGCTGACCACCAGAGAAGCCGTGTAATCAATGCCGAGACGGGAGATGGCGGTAGTCAGGTCGGTAATGGGCACCGGGCTGCGTACCAGCGGACTGTTGGCGACACGCAACAGGCGGGCGCTCATGGCCGGGTCGCGCTGCAGGCACTCGATGATGTCATCGATGGTGGCTTCAGGGTCCTCCGCCACATGGCGGATGCTCAGGGCAATTTCAGGCAATGTGGGCAGTACCAGCTGATCGGTTTTCAGCTGGTGGCGGATGT
Organism: Thalassolituus sp.; assembly: GCA_052031325.1. Taxonomy (GTDB): domain Bacteria; phylum Pseudomonadota; class Gammaproteobacteria; order Pseudomonadales; family Oceanobacteraceae; genus Thalassolituus. Next base: position 5,135 of record JBPEXS010000136.1, read on the forward strand.
CATCCCTGACCTGTTTGACGAGTTCCATCGACATGACCGGCTCCTGTCGCTATCCGGTCTGGTTCACCGGATCAGTCTGTGTGTTCTTCAGTATTATAGAAGAGCTTTTCAAGTCTGAGGCCGATACCCTGTGTCTCGGCTTCATACTCGCTGTCATCGGCACTGATAACAGCCAGGCCGGTGTTGCCAGAGACTGCGGCGAGCTCACCGATATTCTTGCTGTCCCGGGTGATGGCCGTCATCACTTCAGGCAATGGCTCGTCGGCAAATACCCGGTACAGATGACGTTTACTTTTACCCAGGTACTGCAGGCGCGCGACGACTTCCTGACCGGTGTAGCAGCCTTTGGTAAAGGAAATGCCACCCTGATCAGACCAGCCGATGTATTGCGGAATCCAGGCATCCTGTGAGGCTGGAATTACCCAGGCCCAGCCACTGGCGATATCCTGTCTGTGCCATTCGGCTTCTGGCATCAGTGGGCCAGAGAGCCATTCTTTGATGACATCGTCCGAGTGTGTCCAGAGCTCTTCGCGGCCATCTGGCCAGGTGAGCAGGAGGTCGTCACCCTGGACGCTGACAGAACGCTGATTGCTGTTCAGGTTGGTCCTGCCAAGGACGGTCAGACCTGTATCACTGAGTTCAGTCTTATAAAACACAGCATATTTTCCGAGGTGGGCCTGCAGTAGAGGCAGCTGTTCTGCAGGCAGTCGCAGTAAGAAATTGTCGCCCTGACGCACGATGACAAAATTGGCTACCATCCTGCCCTTAGCGGTGCAGCAGGCACCGGGCACCCACTCCTGTTCACTCAGTTTGGTAACGTCGCAGGTCAGCTGCCCCTGGAGCAGGCGCTCACTGTCCGGGCCCGCGATAAGCAAAACCGCAAATCCGGTCAGTATGGTGGCGGCGGGACGTTGGCTGTCATCCTGATGGGGCACAAAACCCTGTGGGCCTGATGTTCCGAAATCCTGATACTTCATGGTGTTCTTCTCTTAGATTCTGTTGTTGAGACTCATCACGGATATCTGTCTGCCAATTCGTTCGTTGAACTCATTGATTCAGTGACGGCTCAGACGTATGTGGTTGACGCTCAGTCTGCCATTTCCGGGTATAATCTGCGCGACCTGAGGAGAAATCTGTGACTGATATCGAAGCTAAACGTGCCGCCTGGCACAGTCGTCGCGGCATGCTGGAACTGGATGTCCTGCTGATGCCCTTTGCCGAAAAAGCCTATCCTGCGCTGCCCGACGAGGACAAGGTGCGTTACCGCCAACTGCTGGACTGCGAAGATCCTGATCTGTTCACCTGGTTTCTGGAGCATAAAGTACCAGAAGACCCGGATCTGGCGCGCATGGTTTCTATGGTTCTGGAGTATGCGCAGAAGCGCAGCTGAGTGGGCCATACGTCCGTCGCAGCGTCAGCGTCTGCTGGACCTTGCGGCTGCGGGCATTGTGGTACTCATCGTCGGGCTGTTGGCTGCGGAGTTTCTGCTGCTTGCTGTGCCTGTGTTTCTGCTTTCTGTTTTTTCCTTGCGCAAACACAGGGTAACGCAGATCGGCGTTAACGAAGATGGCTGGTGGATTGGTTGTGGCCGAAGCCGCCGGTCGGTCTCCTGGCACAGTGGCAGTCAGCGTTTGCCGGATCATCTGTTTCTGGTCTGGGGATTCTGGCCCTGGCAGACGCTGCACCTGAACGCTGACAGCCTGGCGGATGACGATGCCTTCCGCCGCCTCAAAATGGCACTCTATGGCAGCCTCTGACAACGTATTCTGGGTTACAGCTCACCCAGTTCTTTGATGTACTTCGAGGTCAGCACGATATCGAAGGCACGGGGCAGGGCAGCCGGGTAATCCCGGCTGTAATGCAGCCCCCGGCTTTCTTTACGGCGCAGCGCAGAGCGGATGATGATCTCTGCCACTTCCACCAGATTCCTCAGCTCCAGCAGATCATGCGTCACCTTGTGGTGGCTGTAGAACTCCTGAATCTCCTGTCGTAACAGCTCGACCCGGTGCTTGGCACGCAACAGTCGTTTGTTCGTGCGGACAATTCCCACGTAGTCCCACATAAAGCGACGCAGTTCATCCCAGTTGTGAGAGATGACAACATCTTCATCGGAATCGGTTACCTGGCTGGCATCCCAGGCCGGAACCGTTTCAACGTCTGCGGCAAAATCCGTATTTTCAAGGATGTGTGCTGCAGCCGCACGGCCGTAAACCAGACATTCCAGCAATGAGTTACTGGCGAGACGGTTGGCGCCGTGCAGGCCGGTTGAGGCGGTTTCACCGATGGCGTACAGGCGCTCAATGTCAGTACGGCCATGATGATCAGTGACCACACCACCACAGGTGTAATGCGCCGCAGGAACAACCGGTATCGGTTGCTTGGTCATATCAATGCCCAGTTCCAGACAGCGTTCATAGATGGTGGGGAAATGACTGCGGATAAACTCAGCCGGTTTGTGTGAGATGTCCAGGTACAGACAGTCTGCACCCAGACGTTTCATCTCATGGTCGATGGCGCGGGCGACGACATCTCGGGGTGCCAGTTCGCCGCGTTCATCAAACTGATGCATAAAGCGGCTGCCATCCGGCAACAGCAGATGTCCCCCTTCACCACGTACCGCTTCGGTGATCAGGAATGACTTGGCCTGTTGATGATAAAGACAGGTCGGGTGAAACTGATTGAACTCCATATTGGCCACCCGGCAGCCGGCGCGCCAGGCCATGGCGATACCATCCCCGGAGGTACCGTCCGGGTTGCTGGTATAAAGGTAAACCTTACTGGCACCGCCCGTAGCCAGAATCGTGGCGTGAGCGGTGATGGCCTCTACTTCGCCCGTCTCGTTGTTCAGGAAGTAGCCACCCACACAGGCCTGACCAGACAGCCCGAGCTTCTCGCGGGTAATCAGATCAATAGCAATCAGATCGGGCAGCAGCGACAGGTTGGGTTTGTTCTTTGCCTGCTTGAGCAGAGTATCTGAGATGGCCAGGCCAGTGGCATCGGCGGCGTGGATGATGCGCCTGACACTATGACCGCCTTCTCTCGTCAGGTGCAGCTGGTTGCCGTCTTCCCGGGTGAATGGGACGCCCTGGTCAATCAACCACTGCAATGCTGCTGTCGAATTTTCAACGGTAAAGCGCACCGCGCTTTCATCACACAAACCGGCGCCGGCGATCAGAGTGTCTTTAATATGCGCTTCAACACTGTCTTCTTTATCCATGACGCCGGCAACACCGCCCTGGGCCCAGCGAGTTGAGCCAGCATCCAGGTTCTCTTTACTGATGACGGCGGTACGTACGTGATCTGGCAGTGAAAGTGCCAGTGAAAGACCGGCAGCGCCGCTGCCAATAATCAGAACGTCGTACACCTGCGTCTGTTTCATGGGGATAAAAAGCCCGTATTAGCTGTCATTCCCGGCACTATAAAGCGCAGGTCAAATAATTGAAACATTTGCAGGAACCAGTGCAGCAATGGCTAATCGAAGTCTGGTAGGTGGGCTAGCTTGAACCCAAACCAAGGTCAAAAGGTGATGCAGTTCACACTTCAGATGGCTTAAATGGGTATTTTGGATGAAAGTTACAAAAACCCGTGAAAATGCCGGAACTGAGAAATTCTGAGTTTGTCGAACTGTCCACAAGTGTCATTAAGTGTAAGAATGCAGAACTATCTCGCTGGAGATGCGCCTAATCTTCCGTAACGTTCAACCGGAGGACAAGGTGTGACTAAATCAGCGACCGTTGCCAAAGGGCAAAAGCATGACACAGGAATGCAAATGACAGATCAGCAGGCTTCAGATAAGCAGTTGGTATCACGAGTACAGAAAGGCGACCGACGCGCCTTTGACCTACTGGTACTCAAATACCAGCACCGGATCCTGTCATTAGTCGGACGTTTTATCTCAGACTATGCTGAGGCGCAGGATGTGACTCAGGAGGCCTTTATCAAGGCTTACAAGGCACTGCCATCATTTCGTGGCGACAGCGCTTTCTATACCTGGATGTACCGTATTGCAGTCAATACGGCCAAGAATCATCTGATCAGCCGTGGTCGCAAGACGCCAACCCAGGACATTGATCTTGATGACGCCGAATTTTTCACCGGTGAAGGTGCCATGAAGGAGATTGAAACTCCGGATGGTCTGCTTCAGCGGGACCAGCTCAGAGACGTCGTATTTGATGCCATTGAGCAACTGCCAGACGAACTGCGACGCGCGGTAACCCTGCGCGAACTGGAAGGCATGAGCTACGAAGAAATCGCGACTACGATGGATTGCCCTATTGGCACCGTCCGCTCACGAATCTTCCGTGCCCGTGAAGCCATCGACAAGAAGATGCAACCTCTTATGGAGGCCACTGCTTGAAGAACAACAGGTGTGAGTTATGAAAGATCGCATGAAAGAATCCCTGTCAGCTCTCTGTGATGGAGAGTGTGACGAGCTTGAGGTCAGACGTATTCTGAACCAGGTTGGTAACCAGTCCGATCTCCGTGATCAATGGCAGCGTTATCATCTTATTGGCTCCGTATTACGTGACGAACCAACCAGCTCAGTGGATCTGCTCAAGGGCATCAATCAGGCGCTCGATGGCGAGCCTATGGATGAAGTCCCTGCGACCTTTCAGCAATCGGCTGATCACAATGCTTTATCATCCAATGGTAATAACTCAGCAACGACCGCAGTTAGAAGTGCCCAGGGCATCAGTCAGTGGTTTATTTCGGGTGCAGTTGCTGCTTCGGTGACGCTGGCCGTTCTGGTCGGGTTCCGTATGTCGGCATCCACTGACATGCCTTCATCTGCGCTGGTTTCTCAGTCTGCCCCTGCCCCTGCCCCTGCTCCTGTGACGGCTGCTCAGACTTCCGTTGCAGTGGCCATGTCAGAAGCTGAGCTGCGTGAAGCACAGGAAGCCCTGCAGAATTACATGCTTGGCAATCAGTCACGAGCACCGGTGTATTCGGATACATTACTGACTCAGTCTCCGGCATTTGCCCGCGTTGCCAATTACGGTAAAGAGACCGAAGTCGAATCTGAAAACTGATCTGGCGGTACCGGCAAGTGATTAACAGGGAAACTGTCCGGATCACAAAGCTTGGCAAAGGCGGTGTCTGGGTCGAAGGTATACAACAATCGGCCTGTAACAGCTGTCAGGCTAAAGCGGGCTGTGGCCAGCACTCTTTGAGCAAACTCGGACGTCCCGTCCACCTCTGGGTAGAAACCCAGGAAACCTTTCAAACCGATGACATTGTTGAGCTGGAGCTCCCTCAGGGGTCTCTGGCGATCAGTGCTGCAACTCTTTACGGTCTTCCCTTGCTGGGGCTCGTACTTGGAGCCATTCTTGGCAACGCCTGGCTGAGCGAGACCTTGTCTCTATTGACGGGGGCTGTGGGTCTTGCGGCTGGTTTTGGCGCGGCCCGTCTGTTGTCTGCCCGTTATAAGGATCAGTGGCAACCGCTCATCTCCCGTGCTCATTGCCCTCCACATGACAGGCCTGAAACGCAATCCGGCTCAGTCTCCTGACCTTTTTCTTTTGTATCCAATAATCAGATGATATGAGGTGAATAAATGAATCTGATGTCACGTTTTCTGGGCGTGTGTCTGTTGTTCTGTAGCCTGGTTGTTCAGGCAGACCTGCCCGATTTCAGGCCGCTGGTGAAAGAAACATCGCCTGCCGTGGTGAATATCAGCTCGGTTCAGCACGCCCGTGCGACCAATCGATATCAACAACCTTACGGAAACCCCGGGGATGTTCCTGACATCTTCCGTCACTTTTTCGGTATGCCTTACCCCTCTCCGGACAACCAGCGCGAAAGAGCCTCTATGGGCTCCGGTTTTATTGTCTCCGGTGATGGCTACATTCTGACCAATAATCACGTTATTGAAGGGGCGGACGAGATCCTGGTGCGCCTGAACGATCGCCGTGAGCTTGAGGCCACTCTGATTGGTTCAGATCCCAGTACCGATCTTGCCGTGCTGAAAGTAGAGGCAGACAACCTGCCGACGGTCGAACTGGGTGATTCTGAAAAACTGGAAGTGGGTGAGTGGGTGGTGGCCATCGGCTCGCCATTCGGTTTCGACTATTCCGTGACCGCGGGCATCGTCAGTGCTCTGGGCCGCAATCTGCCCAACGAAAATTACGTTCCCTTTATCCAGACAGACGTAGCGATTAACCCGGGTAATTCCGGTGGCCCGCTGTTTAATCTGGACGGTGAAGTGGTGGGTATCAACTCTCAGATCTATACCCGTTCCGGTGGGTTTATGGGGGTGTCATTTGCCATCCCGATCAATGTTGCGATGAATGTCGCCGAGCAACTCAAAACGACGGGCAGTGTCGATCGCGGCTGGCTGGGTGTGATCATTCAGGAAGTCAGCAAGCCACTGGCCGAGTCTTTTGGGCTGGATAAGCCGGAAGGAGCGCTGGTTGTGCAGGTGCTGGATGGCAGTCCGGCAGCCTCTGCCGGACTTCAGAGTGGTGACATTATTACCGCAGTTAATGGCAACAGTATTTCCATGTCGTCTGATCTGCCGCATCAGATCGGCCGGCTATCGTCAGGTGACAAGGCCGAACTTGATATCGTACGCAGTGGAAAAGCCAAAACCATCAAAGTGAAAATTGGCTCTATGCCTCAGGATGGCAAGGTCGCCAGCGCGAAGCCTGATCAGAAAGAAAAGTCCAGCGACCGTGCCGGCCTGGTGGTACAGGCACTCTCTGATCGTCAGCGCCAGCAGTCTGAGCAGGGTGTGGTGATTGTCGAGGTTGTGAATGGTGGCCCCGGTGCCCGTGCCGGCCTCATGCCGGGCGATATCATTACCAGCATCGGTGGTACTGACATAGATTCGGTGCGTGATTTTCAGAATGCGGTGAAATCACTGCGCGAAGACCGCAGTGTGGCTGTGCGTATTATCCGCCGCGGTCAGGCTTCATTTGTCCCTTTCACCCTACAGGACTGATACGCAGTCACCTTCTGTCACTCATCCGGCCCCTTTGCGGGTGGCCGGATGCAGTGGCTTCGTGGCCTTCCGCCAGGCATTCGGGTAAAATCCGCTGGTTTTATAATCACTACGGACACCTTTATCTGTGAGCCAACTGGACCACATCCGCAACTTCTCCATCATCGCCCATATCGACCATGGTAAATCCACGCTGTCAGACCGCTTTATTCAGGTCTGTGGCGGCCTTTCTGACCGTGAAATGCAGGCCCAGGTACTGGATTCCATGGATATTGAGCGCGAACGCGGAATCACCATCAAAGCCCAGAGTGTGACTCTGGATTACACCGCCCGTGATGGTAAAACGTACCAGCTGAACTTCATTGATACGCCGGGACACGTCGATTTCAGTTACGAAGTCAGTCGCTCATTGTCTGCCTGTGAAGGTGCTCTGCTGGTCGTTGATGCTGCACAGGGGGTCGAAGCCCAGTCCGTAGCCAACTGTTACACCGCCATTGAGCAGGGGCTGGAGGTACGTCCGGTACTGAACAAGATGGATCTGCCGCAGGCCGACCCGGATAAAGTGGCCCAGGAGATTGAAGACATCATTGGCATTGATGCTACCGAAGCGGTACGCTGCAGTGCCAAAAGTGGCCTTAATATTGAAGACGTTCTTGAAGATCTGGTGAAACACATTCCACCACCGGAAGGTGAACCGGATGGCCCACTCCAGGCGCTGATCATTGATTCCTGGTTTGATCCCTATCTGGGCGTTGTGTCGCTGATCCGGGTGAAAAACGGCTCGATCCGCAAAGGGGAAAAAGTCCGTCTTAAATCGACCGGCAAAGATCATATTGTTGATGGTATCGGTATCTTCACACCCAAAATGGAGTCCACTGGCCAGCTGAACACCGGTGAGGTGGGCTATCTGGTTGCCAGCATCAAAGATATTCATGGTGCCCCAGTGGGCGATACCATTGTCAGCACTAAGTTTCCGGATACGCCGGCATTACCCGGCTTCCAGAAAGTGAAACCTCAGGTGTATGCGGGTCTGTTCCCGGTCACTTCGGATGATTTTGAAGACTTCCGCGATGCGCTGGATAAACTCTCACTGAATGATGCTTCACTGTTTTTCGAGCCGGAAAATTCCGATGCTCTGGGCTTTGGTTTCCGCTGTGGCTTCCTCGGTATGCTGCACATGGAAATCATTCAGGAGCGACTCGAACGTGAATACGATCTGGATCTGATAACCACGGCGCCAACGGTAATCTATGAGGTCACCAACCGTAAGGGTGAAACCCTGAGCGTTGATAACCCGTCGAAATTACCGGATGCCGGTTCTATTGAGGAAATGCGTGAGCCCATTGCGGAATGTAATATTCTGGTTCCGCAGGATTATCTGGGTAATGTGATTTCACTGTGTGTAGAAAAGCGCGGTGTGCAGGTTGATATGCAGTACACCGGCAGCCAGGTGGCTCTGCGCTATGAAATTCCGATGGCGGAAGTGGTCATGGACTTCTTCGACCGTCTTAAATCCGTCAGCCGCGGATTTGCATCACTCGACTACAGCTTTATCCGTTTCCAGGAGGCCCCGCTGGTGCGTCTCGATGTGCTGGTCAACGGTGACCGGGTTGATGCTCTGGCGGTGATTATGCACCGGGATAATGTGCGCCGCCGTGGTTCACTGCTGACAGAGAAAATGAAAGAGCTGATTCCACGTCAGATGTTTGATGTAGCGATTCAGGCGGCTGTGGGTAATCAGGTTGTTGCCCGTACGACCGTTAAAGCCCTGCGCAAAAACGTGACGGCGAAATGTTACGGTGGTGACGTAAGCCGTAAGAAGAAACTGTTGCAGAAACAGAAAGAAGGTAAAAAACGCATGAAGCAGATTGGTAGCGTGGAAATTCCGCAGTCAGCGTTTCTTGCGGTTCTCAAGGTGGACGACTGATGCAGACACGGGAGCGTGGCATGTCGAGAACAAGTTTTCTTTTGATGCTGATGTTCGGGATTGTTTTTATCCGGGCTCTGATCGCCGTAGTGCCAGCGTACTTCTCGTACATCGAGGCCGGCGTCATTCTGGATTCACTGCAGGACAGTGCCCGCATCACGGCTGAAAGCCGCACCTCTGAAATCCGTAGGGTCATTGATGAGCGTATGCAGGCTGACAACGTGGAAGCCTCTCTGGAAGCACTGAAAGTCAGCCGTCAGGGCACGGGCTTTGTTATCGAATGGGAGTACGAAACCCGTCGTGATTTTATGGCCAATATTGATCTGGTGCTGAGCTTTGAACATTACGTTGTGGTTGACCGTTGAATAATCCGCTCGAAAAATTATCCGCCCGGATTGGTTACCGTTTTACCGATACTTCCTTGCTGGAACTGGCACTGACTCACCGCAGTAAGTCGGCAAAAAATAACGAGCGCCTGGAATTTCTCGGCGATTCGATTCTGAATTTCACCATTGCAGAAGCTCTGTTTCATCAGTTTCCCGCTGAAAAAGAAGGGGTGCTCAGCCGTCTGCGTGCCAGCCTGGTCAAAGGCGACACCCTGGCTGAAGTAGCCCGCGAGTTTGATCTTGGCGATTTCCTGCTGCTCGGTGGTGGTGAACTGAAAAGCGGTGGTTTCCGTCGCGACTCCATCCTGGCTGATGCCGTAGAGGCCATCATTGGTGCCATTTACCTCGACAGCGGTATGCCACAGGCCAGTGAACGTATCCTCGACTGGTATAAGCAGCGACTGAAAGAGATCACCACTGAATCTCTTAAAGATCCCAAGACCCGTCTGCAGGAGTACCAGCAGGCACGGAAATCACGTCTTCCTGGTTATACTGTGATCAACACGGAAGGCCCGGATAACGAACGTATTTTTACCGTGGAATGCTCTATTCCGGAGCTGGATGATGCTGTGGTTGCTACCGGCCCCAGTCGTCGTATTGCCGAACAGTCCGCCGCATTAACGGCGCTTAAAATTCTTGGCCTGGCGGAGGACCTGTCATGACCCGAACCGGATTCGTCGCCATCGTCGGCCGTCCTAATGTGGGCAAGTCCACGTTAATGAACCATATTCTTGGCCAGAAGCTGTCGATTACCTCGCGTAAACCACAGACAACCCGCCATCAGATTCTCGGCATTAAAACCGAAGACGATAAACAGATTGTTTTTGTGGATACCCCGGGCATTCATAAAATCAACGATAAAGCGATTAACCGCTACATGAACCGGGCGGCAACCACCGCGGTTAAAGACGTTGACCTGATCGTGATGATGGTCGACCGCACCCGCTGGACCGACGAAGATGAGATGGTACTTCAGACCATCAAGCAGCAGCGTGCTCCGGTGATTCTGGTGGTGAATAAAATCGACTTTATTAAAGAAAAAGAATCGCTTCTGCCGTATCTGCAGGAATTAAGTGATAAGCACAATTTCGATCAGATCATTCCATTGAGTGCCAAAACCGGCAGTAACCTGGATCGCCTGGAGCAGATCATTGAAAGTTATCTTCCGGAAAGCCCGTATTTCTATCCGGAAGATCAGATCACCGATCGCAGCTCACGTTTTCTTGCCGCTGAACTGGTGCGTGAAAAGATCATGCGCCAGCTGGGAGATGAATTACCTTACGCCATGACGGTGGAAATCGAAGAGTTTTCCCATGATGGCCGTCTGATCGAAATCAGTGCCCTGATTCTGGTGGAACGCGGTTCTCAGAAGCGCATTGTCATCGGTGAGAAAGGTTCGCGTCTGAAACAGATCGGCCAGGAAGCGCGTAAAGATATGGAGCAGTTGTTCGACTGCAAGGTCATGCTCAACCTCTGGGTCAAGGTTAAGTCGAACTGGTCGGATGACGAGCGTGCCCTGCGCAGCCTGGGTTACGACGATCAGGCATGAAACACTGGTTCCTGTTACGCCGCCAGCCCGTCGGTGAACAGGATCACCTGCTGGACCTTCTGACTGAACATCAGGGGGTGGTCAGGGTCCGGGTTTCTCCACCAGTACTTACGCCGGATCTGCTTACGGAATACCGCGGTGACTGGCAGAGTGGCCGCGACTGGCCGAGACTGCGTGGTGTTGAATCCGTGCAACGTTTAGGGATGCGTGGCGATGCGCTGGTCTGCGCGCTCTATGTCAGTGAACTCTTGCTGCAACTGCTGCCAGTCAGTGACGAGCAGCCGCAGATTTATCCCCTGTATCGTCAGACGCTGCTGGCCCTGAATGAAGGTGGGGCCAGTGACGTCTGGCTGCGTTTCTTTGAGATGCAGCTGCTTGACCATCTGGGCTATGGTTTGAGCTGGTCTGTGACCCTGTCGGGTGACCCGGTCGTGGCGCAGCAGCACTACGTTTTTGAGCCCGGTCAGGGGCTGGTCCTGATTGAGAACGGCGGGAGTCAGCAGGGTGCCAGTAAGCCGGGTGTAAGCGGAGCAGACCTGCTGGCCATTGCCGCCGGAGAGCTGAATACACCGGCTGCTTTGACGGTAGCGCGTCAGATACTGCGACAGGCCATTCATCATTTATTACCCCGGCCACTGGTCAGCCGGGAACTACTCATCCGAGGATAGTTATGCACACCAAGCGCGTTTTACTGGGCGTAAATATCGATCATGTTGCCACCCTGCGTCAGGCCCGTGGCACCATCTATCCGGATCCTGTGCAGGCGGCGGCCGTGGCCGAACATGCCGGTGCCGATGGCATTACCATTCATCCGCGTGAAGATGGCCGTCATATTCAGGAGCGAGATGTGCGTCTGCTCGCTCAGACCCTGCAGAGCCGCATGAACCTGGAAATGGCGGTGACTGAACGCATGATTGCTCTGGCTGAAGAGGTGCGTCCGGCGGCCTGCTGCCTGGTGCCTGAAAAGCGTGAAGAGCTGACCACCGAGGGTGGGCTGGATGTCGCTGGCCAGGAAGATCAGGTTCGCGCGGCGGTAACCCGTCTTGCTGCCATTGGCTCTGAGGTATCGTTGTTTATTGATCCTGACGCCGCTCAGATCGATGCCGCTGTCAGAACCGGTGCACCTGTGATTGAACTGCACACCGGGGCGTATGCTGAGGCAGACTCCCCACAGGAAGTTGCAGAAGAGCTTGAACGTATCCGCACAGCAGCCAGTTACGCTGCGCAACAGGGCCTGATCGTCAATGCCGGACATGGTCTGCATTACCACAATGTGGATGCCATCGCGGCCATCCCTGAAATCAATGAGCTGAATATCGGCCACGCCATCATAGCCCGGGCAGTGTTCTCGGGCCTGGCTGATGCCGTGCGTGATATGCGCCAGTTGTTGATTGATGCACGGGCCTGATGGCTGAGTTGTCACCCACTGAGGCTTCTGGCCCGGCAGTGTTTGAGAGAGTCTATGGGGTTCTCGGGGTCGGCACTGACCTCGTCGAAGTGAGCAGGATTCAACGCTCAGTAGAGCGCTTTCCGCAGCGTTTTGCACAACGCATACTGACCGCAGAAGAGCTACAGGAGTGGTCAGAGCATCCTGATCCGGTGAACTATCTGGCTAAGGCGTTTGCGGCCAAAGAGGCGGCGGTGAAGGCGTTAGGAACGGGCATCGCCCAGGGCGTGCGGTTTCAGGATTTCCGCCTTTACCGCCATGCATCCGGTGCGCCGGCGTTTGTGCTTTCTGGTCAGGCGGCGGCGCTGTGTGCCGGTCATCCGGCGGCTGAAATTCTGATCAGTCTGTCGGATGATGCGGGTCTGGTTCAGGCTTTTGCGGTGTTGACCCGTTCAACCGGCTGACGGCCGTTTCTGTCTCATTGGTTTGTCTCTCTGAATGGTTTATTTCGCGAGCCTGTGGCCTGAATCCCAGGGCCAGAATCAGCCACGCTCACGTAATATGGCCAGCCAGTCGTTTTCTCTGACCCATTCTTCCAGGGCGTTCATCGCATCGATCACAGCACGCATTGCAGCGGGAAATTCGCTGCTCTGGTTGGCTTTCAGTCGGGTTTCGAAAACTTCCGGGGCGTGTCCTAACATGGGTGCTCCGCAATAGCGGGTGGCACCATGCAGGCGGTGAACCGCTTCGAGCAGGTCATCCAGTGATTCGCTCTCCCACAGATGTGTGATCTTGTCCCGCTCGTCTGGCAGTGACGCCAGCAGCTTCGAAAACATTTCTTCCGCCAGCCCCTGGTTGTGGCTACTGCGTTTCAGGGCAAGACTGACAGAGAATATCTGGCCATTGTCGTCAACAGGTTCTGCCGGTGGATTGTCCGCCAGAAACAGAGTGCCCTGGGCGGGGGGGCGGTATCCGGTCCAGCGTTCAATGACCCGGGTCAGCTCTTCCTGAGAGATAGGTTTGGTCTGATAGTCGTTCAGGCCGGCGCTCATGAGTGCCTGGCGTTCATCTGCCATGGCGTGCGCGGTCACAGCGACGACTGGCAGGTTACTGATTCCCGGTATCTCACGGATACGACGGGTGGCCTCAGCGCCCGACATGCCGGGCATGCGGATATCCATGAGAACCAGGTCTACAGCGGTTTTCTCGGCAATGGCGACGGCTTCAAAACCGGAGGTCGCCGTAATCACGTTAACCCCCATGTCCTGCAGCAATGTCATCAGCAGCTTCAGGTTCGACTCATTATCGTCAACCGCCAGCACCTTGGGCGGGGTGACATCATTACCGGCTGATTTACGGTCTGGCGTCTCATGCAGCGTCAGACCGGTCAGGATCGAAATCTGTGACAGCAGGCGGTGTTGTGAAAACGGGCGTGACAAGGTCAGGCTGCGCATGGTGGGGGGGACCATGGTCTCAGCACTGGCCGGGTGGCCACTGATCACAGGAATGACCGGTACTGAATAACGTACACACAGGTTGAGCTGTTGGGTAACGACTTCCGGGTGCAGAGGCCGGTGTATGCCATAGATCACGCAGTCCGGTAAGGTATCTGGCGGTTCGCCTTCGAGTAGGTTGAAGAAGTCCTCGGCATCGTTAAACGCTTCTACTTCTGCACCGCGCAGAGTTAACAGGCCGCTGCAGTCCTGGCGCAGGTCGTTGTCACTGTCAATTACCGCCAGGGTGAGTGAAGACAAAGGTTCGGCCGGGTCTTCATCCATGCGTGCGGTTTCGGCCTCCAGGGTGAAAGAGAATACCGACCCTCTGCCGGGTGCGCTGGTAACCTGAATATCGCCGTTCATGGCTTCGATCAGGGCTTTAGAGATAATCAGGCCCAGACCGGTGCCGCCGTACTGGCGGGCGATGCTGGCATCTGCCTGAGAAAAGGGCTGAAACAGACGAGACTGCTCGGCTTCGCTCATGCCTATACCTGTGTCTTTTACGTCAAACTGCAGGTTCATACGCGAACCGGCCTGACGGATCGGATACACCCTCACACTGACACTGCCCGACGGCGTGAATTTAACGGCGTTAGCAATCAGGTTGGTCAATACCTGCTTTAAGCGCAGACGGTCACCGTAGACGCATTCTGCAATCTCCGGGTCAATAAACTGAATCAGGTCGAGCTGTTTGTCCGATGCGGATGGCGCCAGAACCTGAAGCGTCTCTTCAATGACATCGCGCAGGTTGAACGGCGTATTTTCAATGAAGAGCTTGCCAGCATCGAGTTTGGATAAATCGAGAATATCCGAAATGATTTTCTGCAGATCCTGCGTCGCGTTACGGATATTGTCGAGGTATTCACGTTGACGTTCGCTGGTCTGGGTGCGCTCGAGCAGGCCGTAATAGCCGACGATACCATTCAGCGGGGTACGGATTTCATGCGATACGTTGGCCAGAAACTCGGACTTTACCCGGCTGGCTTCCAGTGCCTGCTGGCGGCCGAGCGTCAGTTCATGGTTACGGATTTCCAACTCATCGATGGTCTCCTGATTGTCACGGGTGGCCTGCTCCATGTTCTGCTGATATTCCGAATTCAGACGCTGCAGCAATGCCGCAAGTGAGTTTACCCCGGCCGCAATTTTCGACAGGATACCGCTTTCATAAATGTGCGCCCGCGATTCAAAACGCCCCTCCTGGATGTCACTGAGGGTATCGACAATCGCCTCAACCGGGCGACTCAGATGATTACTCAGCTGAATGCAGACCACTGCAAAACCCGTCAGCACAATGACGATGAAGAGAATGGACGAGGCTATAAACTGATACTGACTCAGGCGGGTATTGGTGGTGGACAGCTCGACTTCTACCCAGCCCAGCAGATAACTGGTGGCGACCGGCGGCTGTTCCGCGCTGGTCTCCGGGCCAATCAGAGAAATCAGATTAAGGGCGAAAATAGGGGCTTTTACACGGATAGAGTCCTGAGTTCTCTGCAGGTGCAGCTCGTTGTCCACCATTTCGGTATTGCTGATACCTTCATTCAGCATCTGCGGGCCACTGTGGGTCAGCACCATGAGATCCTGATTAAAGACGGTGACAGCACGCACATCACGCTCTTCAAGTACGCCGTTAAGGGTACGTTGAAGCACGGCTTCGTCCTGGCGGATGATGCCGTATTCGCTGGTCTGCGCCAGCTGACGGGCCATCAGCAGGCCGCGTTGCAGTAACTCCTCATCAAGGTTTTTCAGATGATTCTGAGTAAAAAATACGCCCAGAATCACAGCCAGAATCATGGACGGAAACATGGCCAGCGACAGAATCCGGTTACGGATACTCCATTCTTTGATCATCGACAGCCCGTGCACACCTGAAACATTCTGTGCCAGAGTATAACCCGCTACGGTCTACTGCAAACCTGCCAGACGGGGCCAGTAAATCACATAACATCGGGTCGCGCGCCAGACGCGGACATCGCCAGATGCCCGGCGCATGGGTACACTGTGCAGATACGCTGGTCAGGGGAAGACCAGCCGCACGTGACATACCCGGGGGTACCTGTGAATTATCCAACCATTGCTGACTGTATCGGGCAGACGCCTCTGGTACGTCTGCAGCGTATGCTGCCTGAAGACTCCACCAATACCATTCTGCTCAAACTGGAGGGCAACAACCCCGCAGGCTCGGTCAAAGACCGACCAGCCCTGTCCATGATTCAACGGGCAGAGAAACGGGGGGATATTCAACCCGGAGATACCCTGATTGAAGCAACCAGCGGCAATACCGGGATTGCTCTGGCGATGGCCGCCGCCATCATGGGCTACCGCATGATTCTGATCATGCCGGATAACGCTACGATGGAGCGCCGCTGGGCGATGGAGGCCTATGGTGCTGAACTGGTACTGGTCAGTAAAAGTGAGGGCATGGAAGGGGCCCGCGATCTGGCACTGGCCATGGAACGCGAAGGCAAAGGCATTGTCCTGAATCAGTTCGGAAATGGTGACAACCCCGAAGCTCATTATCAGGGAACCGGCCCGGAAATCTGGCAACAGACGGGTGGTGAAGTGACCCACTTCGTCAGCTCTATGGGCACCACAGGTACCATCATGGGAACGTCGCGGTACTTAAAAGAACAGAACCCGGAGATCTGCATTGTCGGTCTCCAGCCCGGCGAGGGCGCTGCTATTCCCGGCATCCGTCGCTGGCCGCAAGCGTATCTGCCAACGATTTTTGACAGCACCCGGGTCGATCAGATGATGGACATCAGCCAGGAGGAAGCCGAAGTGACCATGCGTGAGCTGGCGCGTCGAGAAGGGATTTTTGCCGGAGTCTCCTCCGGAGGCGCCGTGGCTGCGGCTCTGCGTCTGGAAAAGACGCTGAATAACGCCACTCTGGTCGTCATTATCTGTGACCGCGGGGACCGCTACCTGTCCTCCGGCGTGTTCTCTACGACTTGAAATACCCGCTGATGCCCCAACATGGGGCGATTAGCTAAGAATGACCGGATATTACGTGAAGAAAACAACTGAAGGGCGACTGCTGAATCTGACCATCGATGACCTTAATTCAGAAGGTCAGGGCGTCGCACGGCTGGGACGGGATGTGTATTTTGTGCCCGGTGCCCTGCCGGGAGAACAGGTTACTGCCCGTCTGATGAAGCGGGCACGCAAGATCTGGAACACCCGTCTGGTGACGGTTGAACGGCGCAGCGCAGACCGCACCGAACCCTCGTGCCCGCATTACCAGCGTTGTGGTGGCTGTGACCTGCAACACCTGACATATGACGCTCAGGTGGCGTATAAACAGAAACGAGCCGCCCGCGAGCTGGCCAGGAAGGGGGTTGTGATTGATGAATGGCAGACACCACTCACGGCTGAACCCTGGCATTATCGCCGCAAGGCACGACTGGGTGTGCGTTTCAGCAAAGAACAGGGGCACAATTTTGTCGGTTTTCGTGAGGCCGGTTCCAGCCATTTGACGGATATTCAGCAATGCCCCGTATTGCCGGATCACCCGGCGCTGAACTGGGAAGCCTGGCGTGATCTGATCAATCAGTTGCAGGCCAGAGATCAGATTACCCAGATTGAACCCTTATTCGCAGACAATGCACTGGCCTTCATTCTGCGGGTGCTGAAACCTCTGTCAGCCGCCGATCTGGAGCACCTGACTGGCTTTCTCAGCCAGCAGCAGGCTCAGGGCGGAGACTATCCGCTACAACTCTGGGTACGGGAAGAAAAAGGGGCAAAGGCGCAGTGTCTGTGGCCTGCAGACGCAGAACCTCTGTGGCATGAGGTCAGCGGAGTGCGCCTGGCGATCTCACCCGAAGACTTCGTACAGATCAATCCCGCCGTTAACCGTGCCATGGTGGATCAGGCCATTGCCTGGCTTGCACCGCAGTCCGAAGAGCTTATCTGGGACCTGTTTGCAGGGCATGGCAACTTCTCTGTGCCACTGACTCAGGCCTCCGGCCAGGTCATGGCGGTTGAGGGGCAGGAAAGCATGGTACAGCAGTTGAAAGAGCAGGCTGAAAGGTTGGCCTTGCCTTTGCAGGCTATGGCTGCTGACCTTTCTGCTGAGGGGGCTCTGCAGGCACTTCCTGACCCGGATGTGGTGCTGTTGGATCCACCCCGTGCAGGCGCTACTGAAGTGGTGGCTCAGCTGAAACAACGAAAACCCGGGCGCATACTGTATGTGTCATGTGATGTTGCTACACTGGCGCGCGATGCCGGCGCCCTGTGTGAGTCCGGATATGCAGTACAGAAAGCAGGAATAATGGATATGTTTCCCCAGACGCATCACGTCGAAACCATGTTGTTGCTGACCTATGGAGGTCAGACTCATGGTTAAGGTACGTGATGATCACCCTCTATTACACGACGGCTCTCTGGACGTAGATGGCTGGCTGAAGCACATCAGCGAACAGTACTCACTGGAAGACGCCGAAGATTATCGCGAGGCCGTGACCCTGGCCAGCCAGGTCGCCGATGAGGCCATTGCCAACCGCACGTACTGGTCGATTGACAGTGTGCAGATGGGTATCGAGATGGCGCAGATTCTTCTTGAGCTGCGCCTTGATAGCGCCAGTGTCATCGCGGCCATTCTTTACCGTGCGGTGCGTGAAGGCCGGATTGGTCTTGCCAGAGTCGAGCGTCAGTTCGGTGAAGAGGTGGCGCGCCTGATCGATGGTGTTCTGAAAATGGCGGCCATTACTGCCATTCAGAATTCTGACCGACAGGTGGTGTTAGGGCAGCGCGAAGCCCAGGTCGATAACCTGCGTAAAATGCTGGTTTCTCTGATTGATGACGTACGTGTCGCCCTGATCAAGCTGGCTGAGCGAACCTCGGCAATCCGGGCGATGAAAGACGCGCCTCAGGATAAGCGCCGTAAAGTTTCCGAAGAAGTGTTCAACATCTACGCACCTCTGGCCCACCGCCTGGGTATTGGTCATCTGAAGTGGGAGCTTGAAGACCTGGCCTTCCGCTATCTGCAGCCGGTGGCGTACAAAAAAATTGCCAGCCTGTTGGATGAAAAACGTCTGGCCCGGCAGGATTACATCGAACAGGTTGTTGAATACCTGAAGAAAGAAATCGAAGATTTTGGCATTCAGGCTGAAGTGTTCGGGCGCGCAAAACACATCTACAGCATCTGGCGGAAAATGAACCGTAAGAAGCTGGATTTCTCGCAGATATATGACATCCGCGCGGTACGGATTCTGGTGCCACAAATCCGCGACTGTTATGCCACTCTGGGGATTGTGCACACCCTGTGGCGGCACATTCCCAATGAATTTGATGACTATATCGCAAACCCGAAAGAAAACGGTTACCGCTCGCTGCACACGGCCGTAGTTGGTCCGGAAGGTAAGGTCATTGAAGTGCAGATCCGCACCCAACAGATGCATGAAGATGCGGAACTCGGCGTCTGTGCACACTGGCTTTATAAAGGTACCGATACCAAGGCCAAGGATCAGGGATACGAGCAGAAAATATCCTGGCTGCGTAACGTGCTTGAATGGCACGAAGAAATTGGCGACCTGCCTCAGCTAATGGGCGAATTACGTGCCGATATTGATCCTGACCGTATTTATGTTTTTACACCAGAAGGTCACGTGGTCGATCTGCCGCCCAAAGCTACGCCCGTGGATTTTGCTTACAAGGTGCACACTGAAGTCGGGCATAAGTGCCGCGGTGCCAAAGTGAACGGCCGGATCGTGCCGTTAACGTATCTGCTGACGACCGGTGAGCAGATCGAAATTCTGACACACCCGAATGCCCACCCAAGCCGTGACTGGCTGAATGCGGAATCGGGCTACATCCATACCGCCCGGGCCAAAGCCAAAGTCGTACATTGGTTCAAACTGCAGGATCGCGACAAAAATATCGAAGAAGGCCGCCAGCTGGTGCTGCGCGAAATTGATCGTCTGGATCTGGTGGATGAACCTCTGCATGATGTCGCACTGAAACTGAATATGCGCTCGGTGGAAGATCTGTTTGGCGCAGTGGGTGCCGGTGATATCCGCATTGGTCAGATCGTTCATCAGTTACTGAAACAGGCCGATGCCAGCAGCCAGAAGCAGCAGGAACTGCCGCTGCTGAAGCGTCCGGACAGCGCAGGCCTGTCCGAGGAACCGGATGACATCATCATTGAGGGGGTCGGTAACCTGATGACCAGCATGGCGCAGTGTTGCCATCCGGTTCCCGGTGATGACATCCGTGGTTATGTGACCGTTGGCCGGGGCGTGGCCGTGCACCGCAGCGATTGTGAAAATCTGCTGCATCTGGCTGTGGTAGAACCGCGCCGGGTATTGCAGGTCAACTGGGGTCAGCGTCCTGGCAAACAGTATCCGGTGGAAATGCTGATTGATGCGTACGACCGTACCGGCCTGCTGCGTGATGTGAGTGCTCTGCTGGCCAATGAAAAGGTCAATGTACTGGCGGTGAATACCTTGTCGAACCAGGGCGAAAATACCGCCAGTATGAACCTGACCGTTGAGGTCGACAGCCTTGAGCGCCTGGCGCGCATCATGAGCAAAATTGAGCAGCTGCCGAACGTTACCCGCACCCGTCGTGTACGGGCGGGTGGCTGACAGGAGTTTTCTGTGACGTATACCGTGGATGATCTTCTGTACCTGATGGCCCGCCTCAGAAATCCTGAAACGGGTTGTCCGTGGGATCTGCAACAGGATTTCTCCAGCATTGTTCCGCACACCATTGAAGAAACCTTTGAGGTGGCGGATGCCATTGAACGTGAGGACTGGCCTCACGTTCGTGAAGAGCTGGGTGATCTGCTTTTTCAGGTGATTTTTTACGCTCAGATGGGGCGTGAGCAGTCGCTGTTTGATTTTTCAGATATCACGCACGGCCTGGTTGAAAAACTCATCCGCCGACATCCCCATGTGTTTCCAGAGGGTACTCTGCATTCGCAGCGTAAGCCCGGCTCAGAACCGGATATGGACGCCATTAACCGCAACTGGGAAGTGATCAAAGAGGCCGAAAAAAAAGACGCGCCGACCAGAACATTACTGGATGATGTGCCCGTGACCTTTCCGGCGTTGACGCGGGCTTTTAAACTGCAGAAAAAAGCTGCATCTGTAGGGTTTGACTGGCCCGATGTAGACGGTGTGCTGGATAAAATCCGTGAAGAACTGGCCGAAGTTGAACAAGAACTTGAGAGTGGAGATCAACAGGCGCTCGAAGGTGAAATAGGCGACCTGTTATTTGCCGTAATTAATCTTGCCAGACACCGTGGAATCAACCCTGAAATTTCACTGCGCGGCACCAATAACCGCTTTTATCAACGCTTTGGTTTCGTTGAGTCAGCCGCTGAAAAAGCCGGTGGCTGGGACAAGCTCGCGCCCGGAGAAATGAATGCGGCCTGGGATGCTGCCAAGCGTGCAGCCAATGATGAATAATAAAGCCCAGTTAGCTTTTCCCTGAGTCTGTTGCCAGCTCTTTAGCCTGCTCCTTTAAAAGAGCCGGGTTCATTAACCCGGTTTCAAATCCTGCTGCGAACCCTTCTGCCATTACCATTTCCAGCTCAGTCTATGGAAACATTGGCAGTCTGAACCGCTGAGACTGACCTTTCCTTTCTTTAAAACCCGGCTTGTGTGCTTGAGTTTCGGTGGATTTGACTCACACTGGAATAATATCTGACAGCGGGGAAATACCATGAAAGAGCTGGACCCTTTACTGCGTGATAAAGTCCGTTTTCTGGGCAGTGCCCTGGGCGATACTATCCGTAATGACCGTGGCGAAGAACTGGTAGAACGGATTGAGTCCATCCGTAAGCAGGCCAAAAAAGCCCGTAAAGGGGGAGGCGAAGAGCGCGACGAATTACTCGCTCAGCTGAAAGCCCTGTCAGATGATGCTCTGGTACCTGTAGTCCGGGGATTTAATCAGTTTCTTAATTTAGCCAATCTTGCCGAACAGCAGCATGGCATCAGCTGGAAACGTGACCAGACGTTACAGGATGATGTGGATGGCATGCTGCATGATTTGCTGGACCGTCTTGAAGAGTCGGGTATCAAGGGCCCCGAGCTTACTCAGAAGGTTATCGATGCCAATATTGAACTGGTACTGACAGCGCATCCGACAGAAATTACCCGTCGCACCCTGATTCATAAATACGACAAAATTTCCCGCCTTCTGCAGCGCCGTGATGATCTCAGTGAAAATCATCCGGAGCTGGAAGACATCGAAGCACAGATCAGTGGCTTAATTGCAGAAATCTGGCACACCGATGAGATCCGCCATGTTCGTCCAACCGCCGTCGACGAAGCGAAATGGGGCTTTGCCACCATTGAGAATTCGCTGTGGAAAGCCATCCCCAATCTTCTGCGTGAACTGGATGAAGACCTGACGGGCCGGGGGGCACCGCAATTACCACTGGAAGCGGTACCTGTCCGCTTTTCCTCCTGGATGGGTGGAGACCGGGACGGTAACCCGAATGTGACCTCAAAGGTGACCCGCGAGGTGCTGTATCTGGCACGCTGGATGGCCGCCGATCTGTTTTTACGTGACATTGAATTTCTGGGTGCACAATTGTCGATGTCGGCAGCGAGTGATGCACTCAGTGGACAGTACCCGGGGCGTGTGCCATACCGGGACTGCCTGCACGCATTGCGTGAAAAACTGGAAGCCACGCGCGAATGGGCACAGGCAAAAGCCGCTGGCCAGGACAGCGAAGCCGTTCCTTTGCTCAGCGATGACGAGCTGAAAGCACCGTTGCAGCTTTGCTATGACAGCCTTAAGTCCTGCGGCATGGATGTGATTGCTGATGGTTATCTGAAAGACACGCTTCGACGGGTCGCCTGTTTTGGCCTGGCGCTGGTACGTCTGGATGTCCGTCAGGAATCAACACGCCACACCGGGGTTTTACAGTCGCTGTGTGAGTTTTACGAATGGGGCGATTATGAATACTGGTCTGAGGATGAGAAGCAGGCATTTCTGCTGAAAGAGCTGGCCTCCAAACGCCCGTTGATTCCTTCTGGATGGAAACCCTCAGGGGATGTTCAGGAAGTATTGGATACCATGGCAGTACTCGCTGAAGATGTGGGTAGCGGGGTGTCCTGTTACATCATCTCCATGGCCAGTGAACCGTCCGATATACTCTCGGTTGCTCTGTTGTTGCAGGCTGCTGGGGTGAAATCCTCTCTGCCAATTGTGCCCCTGTTCGAAACCCTGTCAGACCTCGAACAGTCCGGACCGCGTATGGAGAAACTCTGGCAGGTGCCCTGGTACCGTGATTACAGTCAGTGTGATCAGCAGGTCATGATTGGTTATTCCGACTCCTCGAAAGATGCGGGGCAGCTAGCAGCTGTCTGGGCCCAGTATCAGGCGCAGGAAACCCTGTCACGTGTGGCTGATGAACTGGGTTATACCCTGCGTCTGTTTCATGGCCGTGGCGGTACGGTGGGCCGGGGTGGTGGCCCTGCACATCGCGCCATTCTGGCTCAGCCACCAGGGTCGGTACGTGGTGGTCTCAGGGTGACAGAGCAGGGTGAAATGATCCGCTTTAAGTTTGGTTTACCTGAGGTCGCGAAGCGTAACCTGCGTGTTTATTTGTCTGCGGTTCTGCAGGCGAATTTCCTGCCCCCTGAACCGCCAAAACCACACTGGCGGGAAACTATGCATCAGATGGCAGGTACCGGTGTTGAGTCATACCGGGCCATGGTGAGGGATAACCCGGAATTTGTGCCATATTTCAGAGCGGCAACACCGGAACAGGAGCTTGGCAAACTGTCACTGGGCAGCCGGCCAGCTCGGCGTCGAAGTGGGGGAGGCATTGAAACCCTGAGAGCTATTCCATGGATTTTCTCCTGGACTCAGATACGCTTAATGTTGCCAGCCTGGCTGGGTGCGGATTCCGCGCTGTCGCAACAGATCGAAGAAGGGCATCTCGATACACTGAAAGAGATGTACAGTGAGTGGCCTTTTTTCCGCACCTACATAGATATGCTGGAAATGGTGTTATTTAAATCCGATCACGCCATTGCACGCTACTATGAAGAGTGCCTGGTAGAAAATGCTCTTAAAGGCACGGGTAAACAGATCCGTGAGCGTCTGCAGACTATGCGTGAATTGGTACTGCAGATACAGGAGCAGGACGAGTTGCTGCAGTATAATCTGCCTTTGCAACAGTCCATGAGGGTCCGCAACCCGTATACAGACCCACTGCATTATCTGCAGGCAGAGTTGTTGTGGCGCGATCGTCAGCAGCCTGAAGATGAGACCAACGCACTGGTTGAGCAGGCTCTGAAAGTGACCATGGCTGGCATTGCTGCAGGAATGCGCAATACTGGATAACAGCAGGTCGCTGTTGAGGTGCAGAGGGTTATCGTGCGGCTGGCTGCGCGGTAATAGGGAAAGCGCTGACTGTATCCGTAATTTACAACGAAGCACTTGAGCAAGGGCTATCATCAGAGTAAGGTTAGCCCTATTTTTTGCCCGGAACGGTTAAAAATTAAACAGATAATCCTTCCGGTCAAGCTCAGTTCATTAATCTCGAGGAGTATGCGCATGCGCGTCATTCTTTTGGGTGCGCCCGGTGCTGGTAAAGGCACTCAGGCTCAGTTCATCTGTGAAAAATTCAACATCCCGCAAATCTCTACTGGTGACATGCTGCGTGCAGCGGTCAAGGCGGGAAGTGAGCTTGGGCTCAAAGTGAAAGAGATTATGGAAACTGGCGGCCTGGTATCTGATGAAATCATCATTGATCTGGTAAAAGAGCGTATTACCCAGGAAGACTGCAAAGAAGGTTTCCTGTTTGACGGTTTCCCACGCACCATTCCTCAGGCAGAAGCCATGCTCGAGGCCGGTGTTGATATCGACTACGTTCTGGAAATTGATGTTGACGATGAAGAAATCGTTAAGCGTCTCAGCGGACGTCGTGTTCACCCTGACTCTGGTCGTGTCTATCATGTGGTTTACAACCCACCTAAAACAGAAGGTGTTGATGATGAAACCGGTGAGCCTCTGATCCAGCGTGATGACGATAAAGAAGACACCGTTCGTAATCGTCTGTCTATTTACCACGATCAGACTAAGCCCCTGGTGGCTTTCTATCGTGATCTGGGTGAGAAGAAAGGTGAAGCTGCCCCAGAATATGTGCACGTTGCTGGTGTAGGCTCTCTTGCAGATATTAAAGAAAAAGTGATTGCATCATTGAGTAACTGACCGGAGTTGTCAGCCTGATGCAGAAAAGGGGCCTTCGGGCCCCTTTTTTATTGTCTGGTCTGCATTATCGTTATAAACAGGTACTGATATTGGTTATTTAAGAAAGCAGAGGAAACCCAACACAGTTGTGGCCCTGTAAAGGTTAATACGCACTGAAGCTTTATCTCATGCTGGTCTGCAAATCAGGAAATCCGTCCTGTCACCTGGTGTATCAGTATGCAGGTTTAACCCTTATGACATATGCGCTGGTTTATTCAGAGTCGTTTTAAATGGTTCCGCAAACGCAGTGAATAACACCAAATAATACAAAATGAATTTCTTTAAGCCGCTTTCTGGTCTTTTTTAATAAAAATACTATTATTTTATTGGTGAATAAATATACTAGCATGATAACTCAGCCCAAGGCGTACACTATTGTCGACTGGCAAGTATCTGTTAGTTAACTGATGGCTAGCCAACTTCAGGGTAGCAGCGGAATTTACGTGAGTAATATTCCGGATCTGAATGTCACATTTCAGGGCGCTTCTCTATGGCATGCGCCCGTATTAATGACCTGTTTAGTCTAAGAGGAATATCTCATGGCCAGAACGAAAAAAACTTCCGGACGTGGACGTAAACCCGCCGCTGCTAAAGCGAAAGAAGTCCCGGTAATCCCTGCGGAAGTGGCAAAGGCAAGCAAAGCCGTTGAAAAAGCAGAAGCAGCCGTTGCCAAGCAACAGGCCCGCGTTGAAGCTGCAACCACCAAAGTCGCTGAAGCCCGTACCAAAGCGGCTTCCCCATCGGCGACTGCTGCTACTAAGCGTTCTGTTGGCACTGCCCGTAATCGTCTGGCGACTGAAAAAGAGAAACTGACGGAGCTGCGTCAGAAAGTCCGTGAGGCAAAAGCAGCCGTGAAGGTTGCTGAGCTTAAAGTTCAGATCACAGGTATCGCTGAAAAAGCCAAAGATGCCGTGGTTAAGTTTGAAGAGTCTCTGGTTGAAAAGGCTGAAGCCGATCTGGCTAAGGCAATGGAGAAATTCAAAACTCAATGGCTGAGCTCACGTAAGCGTGCTGACCAGAGAAAGGTGAAAACACGCACCACTGCGGAAGATAAGAAAGCCGCTGCTGCAGTGAAGAAAATCGAAGCGAAAATTGCTCAGACTGAAAATAAACCTGTCGCAAAACCGGGGCGTCCGGCCAAAGCGGCTGAAGCACCTAAGCGTCGAGGCCGTCCACCCAAAGCGGCAACAACGACGACTGCGGCGCCTAAAAAACGTGGCCGTCCGGCTAAAGCAACGACTGCGAAAGCAGCCGCAACAACGGCAGCGCCTAAAAAGCGTGGTCGTCCGGCGAAAGCAACAACGGCTAAAACCGCGGCAGCATCAACGACGGCTGCTCCGAAAAAGCGTGGTCGTCCGGCTAAAGCAACAACTACGAAAACAGCCACTGCAACAACCGCGGCACCTAAAAAGCGCGGTCGCCCGGCTAAAGCAACAGCCGCAAAAACCGCCGCTGCAACAGCTACTGCACCTAAAAAGCGTGGTCGTCCGGCGAAAGCAGCCAGTGCTGCAGCTGCTAAGCCA
>JBPEXS010000137.1:0-1846 GCA_052031325.1 Thalassolituus sp.
CGGTAGATGCGAACAACGAGTTCGATCTTGAAGTCACCAGTACGACCGGTAACGCCGGTGGCCCGTACACCATTACCATTCCACCGGCGAGCTACGCCACTCTCGATGATCTTGCCGAAGCCATTCAGAACGAGATTGATAACTACGTTGGTGCCAGCGGTATTGCCGATAAGGTCACTGTTGAGGCTGTGGGTGGTCAGTTGGTATTCACTAACACCGAAGTCGGCGCGGGTGAAGGCCTGACTTTCAGTGCCTCGGCGGCTGAGCCTCAGGCCCTGGCGGCTCTGGGCTTTGATAATCTGTTCACGGTTACCGGTGAAAACACCGTTGACCGTTCCAACAGCTTCCGTGTGAACCTGGTCGTTCCGGCCCCGGATACGGAAGGTCGAAGTGGCTCAGTACTGATCAGCCTGAACGAAGAATACCGCTCCGTACAGCAGCTGGCGGCCAGCATTAACCGCCAGCTCAACAGTCAGGATGCCGAGGGCTATATCGGGGTTCAGGCCATGGCGGTAGAGATTGAACCGCGGGTTTCTCCACCTCAGTACCAACTGCAGTTCCAGGCCACTCAGGATGGTGAGGCCTCGGTGATTTCGGTCACCAGTATCTCGGCAGAAGGCCCGGATGTGACCGAAGGCGAAATGTACGCTCTGCTGCAGGCAGACCCTTATGACGACAGCCTGCTGGAAACCGGTATTGAAGGTGTCACCAATGAATATCCGGAAACCACGGTCACTCTGGTCGATCCGGAAGGCAATGAGATTGAAATCCTGATCCCTGAGGATTCTGAGGCCAACGAAATCGTCGCCTTGTTTAACCAGCAGCCCGGTGTCACCGCTAACGCAGAAACTGAAGTCACACTGCCGCTTTCAGGCTACAACAGCCCCGGTGACGATATGTTTGTGACCATCAACGGTCAGCGTCTGGAATCAACCAGCCTCGAAGACATGGCGGAAGAAATCAACAGTTACCGCGGCTCCACGCTGCCGGGCTTCCTGGCGGAAGTGAACGACGCCG
Source organism: Thalassolituus sp. (assembly GCA_052031325.1). Taxonomy (GTDB): domain Bacteria; phylum Pseudomonadota; class Gammaproteobacteria; order Pseudomonadales; family Oceanobacteraceae; genus Thalassolituus. The sequence continues at coordinate 1,018 of JBPEXS010000137.1, forward strand.
GTGACCTTATCATCACGAATCAGATCGGCCGTGATATTCAGGTGTCGATCGATAGCAACACAACCAGTGACTCTCTGGTGGTGCAGGGTAAAGAGGGTACTGGCCCGGTGCTGCTGGGTGGTAGCTCAACGGCCGATACCGCAGCGCGGGTAGGGGGTAATATCAATTTTATCCTGAACGAAGGTTACATAATGCAGGACCCTGACCCAGTGGTCTCCGGTATCTTCGGCACCCTGGATGAAAGCGAGTACGAAACCTACATTCTCAACTCATTTGATCCGGACGATCAGGACACCTACAACCACGCCACGTCGACCACTGTGTATGACAGCCTGGGCAACGACCACATCATGACGCAGTACTTCGTGAAAGAGCCGGTTGATCCGACCCGCCCTGACGGTGACAGCATCTGGGTGATGTACGTGCAGATTGATGGCGAGGATGTCGGTGATCCGGACCCATCTCTGAATTTTCCGGAAAACCTGGAACCAAGCCAGGCGCGTTATGAACTCTTCTTCAACCAGGACGGTACTCTCGACGAAGACGCCACCGGTGATCTCTTCGTAACCAACTGGGACCCGCTGGATGAAAACGGCGAGCGTAACGGTGCCATGGGCTCAGTGAACGTACTGGAAGGAGGTCTGCCTCTGTCTGATCCACCGTCCAACTCCAACTTCCAGATCGATATGGGCGGCACAACCCAGTTTGGCTCCGTGTTCTCAGTCAACGAAGTGAATCAGGACGGTTACGCGGCAGGTCGTCTGACCGGCCTTGAAGTGGATGGTGATGGTGTCATTTTCGCCCGCTTCACCAACGGTCAGGCTCAGAC
>JBPEXS010000138.1:0-3723 GCA_052031325.1 Thalassolituus sp.
TGCCAACACGCCATTGCCACCGGTTCTGCCCTGGGTGACCACGTATTCTTTGGCCACCAGGTTCAGACCATCACGCAGCGGTGTAATCCACATAACATCAGCCATGCTGTAATAGGCCACAAGCTCATCGAACGGCACGGTCCGGAAGAAGAACTGTACCGGTGTCCAGCCGACCTGAGCATAACGCCCGTTAATACGACCTACAGCCTGTTCGATTTCTGACTGCAACTCGTTATAGACCGTCATTTCTTTCGCGGCCGGTACACAGACCGTCACCAGGGTAACTTTACCGTGCAGTTCCGGATGTTCTTCCAGCATGCTTTCAAAGGCCTGAAGTTTGGCCGGAATGCCTTTGGTGTAATCCAGTCGCTCTACCGAGAGCACCAGCTTGATGCCTTCCAGCTCTTCACGCAGTTCTTTCATGCGCTGCTGAACTTCCGGCTTGGCCAGAACCTTATCAACCCGCTTGTTATCCAGACCGACCGGGTGAGCCCCGAGGCGGATATAACGGTCATTGATTTTAATTTCTGAGGTCATTTCATCCAGACCCACTGCGCAGCCATACGTCAGGAAGCGTGGCGCACAGGTAGTACGCTCAGTCACTTCAAAGGGCATCACACCCTTGGCAACGTCGATGAAGTTTTCGGACTGACGTGGAATATGGAAACCGATGTAATCGCACTGCAGCAGACTGCCGACGATTTCTTTACGCCATGGCAGTACGTTAAATACGTCGGCCGATGGGAAGTAGGTGTGGTGGAAGAAAGCAATGTTCAGATCCGGGCGCAGCTCACGCAGATACGCAGGAACCATCCACAGGTTGTAATCGTGAATCCAGACCGTCGCGCCTTCGGAAGCTTCTGCCGCTGTGCGCTTGGCGAACTTCATATTCACCTGGCAGAAGATTTCCCAGTGTTCTTCTTCAAACGTTGCCCGTTCCCAAAAGGTATGCAGGGTTGGCCAGAAGGCCTCTTTGGAGAAGCGTTTATAAAAAATATCCACTTCATGCTTACTCAGCGGTACCCGTGCGGCAACGAGGTTAGGATATTTTTCTTTATCAACTTCGGTATGGGTGGTGAATTCTTTCAGCGTCGGGTCGTCAATGGACCAGGCCACCCAGGCACCTTTCTGGCCGCCTTCAAAGAATCCGGCCAGTGTCGGAATGATACCGTTGGGTGATTTATGCGGGCGCTGTTTCATCATGCCGTCTTCAACGTATTCTTCGTACGGCAGACGGTGGTACACGATCACCAGATCAGAGGTACCCGGTTCGATGGCATCGCGGCTTTCGGCATTGATACCCTCTTCACCGAGAAAGCCGAAATGGCTGATGGCTTCGAGAATACCGCCAGCACCAGCAATGCTGGCATGGAAAACGCGAGCGTCCTGTTCGGTCGCTTCGAGCAGACCAGGCTCCGACTCGCCTACACACACACCTTTAAAGTCGTAAGTGAACATCGACAGATCATTGAGCGTATCGCCAGCGACCAGAATATCTTCTTTGTGAGTACCCAGATGATCAATCAGGGAGTTCAGAGTAGAACCCTTATTAACCCCTTTGGGTAGAAAATCCAGGTACAGAGCCGATGAATAAATAACATCGCAACCCAGACGATCAGCAATCTCATTAAGTTCGTCGCGGTGTTTTTCGACCACTTCGCGCTCGCAGAAGTACGAGCAACGACGCTCCTGAGGAACATCCTGACGGACAAGACCTTTAATGTGCTCAACTTCTGAATGAATGCGTGACTCACCCGGCCAGAACTCTTCCAGCGGTGACTGCACTTCGACAACCGGCTGCAGGGTTTCGCCATCCACAATCGTGCTGCCCACATCACAGATGATATAGCCAGGACGGGGAATTGTAGGGTCGGCGAGCAGTGGCATAACAGACTCAATGCCGCGGCCTGTGACCCAGATCAGGTCGATATCGGGGTGAGCCTGAATAAGTTGATACAGCTGGTGTCGGGTCTCATGGGTACCACCCAGAAAGGTTCCATCCAGATCGGTTGCAAGTAACATAATTTCTCCTGTTGTGAGCCCACGTCAAAGCAATGCAGGCTCAGCCGTCGTTCCGTAGGGTTAAAGATGTGACCGCAATTGTCTGATCGAGGTTCCCGATGCCGCCTGGTCAGGGCGATGACAGCCGGGAATGTCGCCTTACGGCAAAAGAATGAGCGACCACCTTTCAGTGGCCGGTCTGAGATGATGGCGGAATCTCTTCCTCAGTACTGGTCTGCTCGTTATCGTCCGGATGCATTTCCAGCGCAACGGGAGTAGTCCGGACCATAGGTACAAACTGTGCCGGATCACCAGTGACTGTGTCTTTACGGGTACGGTGCATCTGCCAGGCAGCAAAGCTGGCGAGGGCGACCTGCATGACCGCAAAGTAGGTTGTCAGTGCCTGCGGGCCCAGCAATTCCATCAACTGACCCGAAAAGGCCGGACCGATAGCTGCACCAATACCGTGCAACAAGAGTAACCCACTTCCTCCGGCAAGTACATTATCGCTGTCGAGGTGGTCGATAAGATGAGCAATGGAAATGGGGTACACAGTAAACGCCAGACCACCGTACACCGCTATCACCGCAAACAATGCCCATGGGTTGATGAGGGCCGCGGGATACAACAGCAGGGCCACGACGGATGCCACGACCGCGACCATAGCCAGCACCCGCCGACGGTCAATGGAGTCTGAAAAGCGGCCAATGGGGTATTGCAGTATCGCGCCACCGATGATCGCCGCTGTAACAAATGCGGCAACCCCTGCGGTATCCAGCCCGATACTGCTGGCGAAGACCGCCCCCATCCCCCAGAAAGCCCCCATTGCCAGACCCGAGAGAATCGCACCGGCCACGGCGACCGGAGCTGTCTGCCAGAGCGTGCGGATCTTCATCCGTTGTACAGCCGGTACCGAAGGGGGAGTTCGTCGCGTCCAGGCAACGGGAACCAGACTGACGGTTACCAGCATGGCAGACAGGGAGAACAGCATGAATGAGCCTACGTCTCCCAGTTTCAGCAACTGCTGGGCAACGGCCAGAGCCGCAAGGTTAATCGCCATGTAAATAGCAAAGACCTGACCCCGCTGCTCAGCCGGAGTCTGAGCATTCAGCCAGCCTTCAATCACGGTGTACAACACCACCAGAGACATGCCAGTAAGTACGCGCAGAGCCGCCCAGACCCAGGGTGACTCAAACATGGGGTGCAGGGATACCGACACCGAGGCGATAGCCGCCGCAATGGCAAAGGTACGGATATGACCGATGCGACGCACAATCGGCAAAGTGATGAAGGTACCGGCGAAGAACCCCACAAAATACCCCGACATGATCAGACCCATGGTCTGATTGTCGAATCCAGCCATACCTCCGCGGATGGCCAACAAAGTATTCAAAAGGCCACTGCCCAGCAGCAGCAGTACAACGCCGGTCAGCAATGACAGAATCGGACGCGTCAGTGTCAGCATAAAAAACCTGGTAAAACTCGTTTTGATGAAAGTGACAAAGCCGGGATAAACCCGGCTGCAATAAATCGTGACTGATCAGAAGATGATCAGCAGGTCAGATGTTTTTCTTCCAGTGTGGAGACATCAAGGTACGTCAGGCGCGTGGTGTTGAAATTCAGATCAACAAATACCTCACAGTAGTACTCGCCATGACGCCAGCCCATGTGCACACTGCTGTCGTTGCTTGAATGCAATTCAAAATGACCGTCGAAGGCCGG
>JBPEXS010000139.1:0-3207 GCA_052031325.1 Thalassolituus sp.
GTTCCGGGTGCAGCGTGAAACTACCGAGCTGATTGAGCTGGTTCTCAGCTACCCAGTGGTCATAGGCGCGGTGGTAAACCAGAAAACCCTGTGACTGAACCGGTGTCAGCAGTTGCTGAATCTCCTGTTCGGCCTGGCGCATCTCCGCTTCAAAGGTTGCTGAGGTTTTGCCAAACACCTTAGCCAGCTGCTGCTGTGCTTTTTTCATAACACTCAATGATAGCCAGTAATGCATGTCATCTGGCTGGTCGGCGGTGGCGAACTGTGAGACATCAATCCAGTTTTTTTCTGGCCAGCGGCGAACAAAACCACTCAGATAGGGCTCTGCTTTGTGGCCTGCCCAGAGGATGATGTCGGCTTCCTGAAGCTGATCAATATCAGATGGCTTAAGCGAAAAGTGGTGTGGGTCTGTTCCGGCGGGCAGCAGCACCTGCAGCTGAGTCGTAGGAACAACCGAGGCTGCCAGTAACGTCAGTGGGTGCAGAGTGGCCAGCACCTCGGGCGTTTCTGCAGATGCCTGCAGTGAAGGGATGGGCAGGCAGAGCACCAGCAGGAGCAACAGCTTTTTCATTGTAACGCAGTTCATTATCGGTAGAATTGCAACATTATAACCTAAACCCGCAGCATCCTTCATGGCTATTTCTCCAACGGTGACGGGCAGTCACAACCACGACCACTGTATTGAAAAAGCGATCAGCCGTGCGCTGACGGTGTGTGAAGCCAGGGGCGTACGTCTGACACCGGTGCGTCGTCGTGTGCTTGAGCTGATCTGGCAGAACCATAAGCCCACCGGGGCTTATGAGCTCCTGCCCCAGCTGGCTGAAGCTGGGTTTAATTCTGCGCCCCCAACGGTATACCGGGCTCTGGATTTTCTGCTGGAACTGGGGCTGGTACACCGCATCAGTTCTCTGAATGCATTTATTGGTTGCGATCACCCTGAGGGGCAGCACCCGAGCGGGTTCTTTCTCTGTACCGTGTGTGGCAATGCCACTGAGCTGCCGGCTGAGCCTATGGGGCATTTTTCCTCTGAGCTGGAGCAGTTGCTGGGAGTAACGGTCGACACCGGCAGCTATGAACTGAGTGGCTGTTGCAGCGCCTGTCGGGCGGCTTCATGAGTGGGAGTTCTGCTGCCACTCGTTCAGTACCGGTGATCGAGGCTCGTGACGTCTGCCTGTCGTATCGTCAGCGTCAGGTGCTGGACCATATCTCCCTGACATTGAATGAGCGTCAGATCGTTACTGTGATCGGCCCTAATGGCTGTGGTAAGTCCTCACTGACCCGGGTGTTGCTGGGGTTGGTGAAACCTCAGACGGGTACGGTCAGACGCCGCAAAGGTCTGAGGATCGGATACATGCCCCAGCGCCTGCAGCTCGACCGGCGCATGCCGCTCACCGTCAGTGGTTTCCTGAGTCTTGCGAAAGGGGCCGATGCGCAGGGCATAGAACGCTGGCTGCAGCGTCTCGGCATTGTTTCGCTGAGTGAGCAGAGTGTGCATTCCCTCTCCGGCGGTGAGTGGCAGAGAGTGCTGCTGGCCCGTGCTCTGCTGAATAATCCGCAGTTACTGGTGCTGGATGAACCGGTTCAGGGTGTGGATATTCAGGGGCAGGCCGAGTTATACGCGCTTATCCCAGAACTGCGTGATGAGCTTGGCTGTGCGGTGTTGATGATTTCTCACGACCTGCATCTGGTGATGTCTGCGACCGATGAGGTGATCTGCCTCAATGGTCATGTCTGCTGCTCGGGCCACCCGGACACCGTGACCACTGATCCGGCCTACCTGCAGTTATTCGGCCGCGACCAGCAGCCGGTATTTGCCCCTTATGTGCACCATCATGATCACGATCATAGCTGTTGTGACCATGCTACCGATGGACACGAGGGCGACGCTCATACGAATCAAGGTCACGCCTGCTCTTCGGGGGGAAGCCACTCTCATGATGGATAACTGGTGGCTACTGCCGCTGGCGGCGGGTCTGTTACTGGCCTTGTCTGCAGGGCCGTTGGGCAGTTTTGTGGTCTGGCGACGTATGGCGTTTTTTGGTGACACCCTGGCACATGGCGCTTTGCTTGGCATTACCTTTGGGGTGATGACGGATCTTGATCCGACTCTGGCGCTGGTGGCGGGTTCGTTACTGCTGGCCGTACTTCTGCTGCCTCTGCAGACCACAACCGGTCTGGCCACAGACACCCTGTTGGGCATTGTTTCTCATGGCACACTGGCGGTCGGTCTCGTGTTGCTCAGTATCGCCGGTGATGTGCGGGTGGATCTGAACGGCTATCTGTTCGGAGATCTGTTGGCGATTGATCAGTGGCATGTGCTCTGGCTGTGTCTGAGTACGGGCGTGACCCTGCTGCTGATCCGGGTTTTCTGGACGGACCTTCTGGCGGTGACGGTGAGCCCGGAACTGGCGGAAATAGAAGGGCGCAATATTCAGCGCATTAATCTTCTGCTCACCATCCTGCTGGCCTGCACGGTTGCACTGGCTATGAAGGTGGTCGGAATTCTGCTCATCAGTGCCATGCTGATCATTCCGTCTGCCACCGCTCGCGCGTTTGCCCGCACCCCCGGGCAGATGACTCTGCTGGCTGCCCTGGTCGGGGTGACCTCGGTACTGTTGGGAATTTTTGCCTCATTCCGCTGGGATACACCCGCAGGCCCAAGCATTGTCGTGGCAGCGCTGATGCTGTTCCTGCTCAGTCTGCCACGCCGTTCAGCAACGCAGTAATGACGGGTTGCAGACGCTCGCGGTTAAACGGTGGCTCAATGTAGCCACGATAAACACCGCGAGGGTCAATCAGAATCAGGTTGGCGCTGTGATCCATCAGATAGTCGCCGGTCTGCGGGCGCTCTACCCGTGCATAAAAGGCATTCAGTTGAGTCGCCAGGGTTTTCAGGCTGTCCGGGTTGCCGGTCAGGGCCCGGAACTCAGGATTAAAGTAGGCCATATAAGGTTGCATGGCCTCAGCGGTATCTCTTTCCGGGTCGACGCTCACCAGAACGGCGGACAGCTGTGCGGTCTGCTCGGGTGTCAGCTGCTTCCAGAGCTGGCTCATCTGCATCAGGGTCAGTGGGCAGACATCCGGGCAAAAAGTGTAACCAAAGAACACCAGATTCCAGCGCCCGCGCAGCGACTGTGTGCTGACTGGGTTTCCGGTCTGATCCAGAAAGGGCAGGTCAGCGACAGCCGGCCCCTGAAAGATCACCAC
>JBPEXS010000014.1:0-1417 GCA_052031325.1 Thalassolituus sp.
TCATCGCGAATAGCCTCCGGCTGATTTGCTTATATGGACCCGTCCCGTTGTTGCAAGCCATTTCGACGTTTCAGATTGAGATTGCACGCTTATATCCGACCTGTTTGTGAGCTCTGTGCTCTGGCCATTATGAGATGTGCTCTCGCTGTCCTGATCTCCCACCCGGCTTCTGAGAGCCATGCGAATCGTTAGGTTTCAACGAGTCGATCTTATCTGTCGTGTCTTAATGGTCTGCGCAACCTCGTGACGTTGCCGTGCTCTGTGTATCTACGCTGCCTGACTCAGGCTTCGTAGGCTGTTTGCCTGGTTAATACTACCCAAATAATTCGCGCTAGCTTGTTGGCCAGTGCAACGATTACTTTGTTCGGATGTTTGCCTTCACATCTCATCAACCATGTCTTAAGGCGTGATGGATCAGTCTTTGCCAGCAAGGCCCGGTATGCTGATCTCGCTCCGTGAACCAGTTGTTTTCTGACCTGCTTATTGCCGCGTTTGGTGATACCCATCAGCTTCTCTTTTCCACCACTGGCGTGCTGTCGTGGTACCAGCCCTAAATACGCCGCAAAATGGCGCGCTGTTTTAAACTGCCGAGCGCTCCCTGCATGACTCAGAAGCAGAGTCGCGTTGACTGGGCCTATTCCTGGAATACTCATCAAGCGTTGGCAGTCTTCGTTTTGCTTACTGATTTGCTGGAGCTGTCGCTCATAGCGTGCGATCCGCTCTACCTGTTCATACCACTGCTGCATCAGATCACTCACTAAACACCGCAGAGGATCGCTCAAACCGTTTTCAGCATCTTCGAGTATGAGAGGAACTCCGGTTTTTAAGGCACTGTGGCCTTGTGCCAGCACAATCCCGCACTCTGCCAAAATCCCTCTCAGCTCATTACTGATAGCGGTTTTTTCTTTTACTAGCCGCTCCCTGACTCTATGTATCGCCTGTAAATCCAACTGCTCCTGTGACTTCACACTCACTGCTGGAATGTTCGGTCTGACCGCCGCTTCGGCAATGGCCTGGGCATCCCTTTGATCGTTTTTATGCATCTGAACGAACGGTTTTACGTACGCTGGATGTATTACCTTTACAGCATGCCCCAAAGATTGAAACTGTCTCGCCCACCAATGTGCGCCAGAGCAGGCTTCTATCGCCACAAGAGCGTTCGGTTGCTGGCGAATGTAATCTAATAACTGGCTACGCTTCAGCTTTTTCGAAATAAGCTTCTTGCCATTTGCATCATTGATATGAACCTGAAAGATCTGTTTAGCCAAATCAATGCCAATCGTATTAAACTTGCTCATAGGTGGACCCTCTTTCTTCGATGCCGGTTTGATGTTGTGCAATCTCATCATGGCACAAGGGGGACGGGTCCATCTCATTTCCCACAATGAATGTGAAGTGTCGAGAGTACAGTGGGTAT
>JBPEXS010000140.1:0-1294 GCA_052031325.1 Thalassolituus sp.
GTGTGCTGCTGATAGCGGCACAGATACGCCAGTGGGCTGGCTGCAACAACCGGCAATGGCCAGCCTTCAAGTTGCTCCAGCTCAATACCAAAAACCTCAGGCTCGCTCTGGCCTGCAGCCAGAGAGGCGGCACTCTGATTCAGTGATTCTGACTGCGACACAGAGGCTATATTCACCACGCAGTAACCAGATGCCCTTAGATTGGCAAAGCTGTCTTTTTCAGAGCCATCGGCTCTGTGTCCGATAGACACAACAAACGTCGGCGGTGCAGAGCATACAGGGGCAAAAAATGAATAAGGTGCCAGATTCGTTACACCCGCAGCATCGGCCGTAAGGATCCAGGCAATCGGACGTGGAATCACCGACTGGGTTAATAAATGATATCGCTCACTGGGGGCGCGCGCCGTTAAATCAATGTCCATAAAGGGACTCCGCTCTCAATATTCCAGTGCAATATATCACCCCCAACTTAAAGACCGCTAAACACAGGTTCTGAGAGATATTTCATGTCATGCGAACGTCATGCGAAATTAACTTGGTAACCCCCGACAGTTGGGATACTATTGACGCGTTACATACGTAAGTAACCCGTTGGCGAGTGTCTTGAGATTACTGGTCGATAAGTGCATGGAGGTTTTCGGATGAAGCTTCTAGGCAGGAAATATGCAAGTCTGCCGGATATACGGCTTAATTCAGGAAAAATGCAATGTCAGATTTAGTTCAAGGCACCGTTAAGTGGTTCAACGACGAGAAAGGCTTCGGCTTTATCGCTCAGGAGTCAGGTAAGGACGTTTTCGTTCACTTCAGCGCCATCAACGGTACAGGTCGTCGCACTCTGCGCGAAGGCCAGGCAGTCACTATGACTGTTACTCAGGGCCAGAAAGGTCCTCAGGCTGAAAACGTCACTCCTCAGGATTGATGACACAGGCCGGCTCAGAGCTCTCTGAGCCGGCTTGTTTTTTTCTGCTCTCTTCTCTCATTCAATCTTTCGCTAATTTCTGTTCTGGTCAGCCTGTCCAGTCTGATATTCTTTGCTAATGATTGATCAGGGCGAACTCTTCAGCATTCCCAATCCCTGCAAAGGCGTCTGTACTTCAAACAGCCGTGGCTATTGCCGGGGGTGCCTGCGTTCCCGTCAGGAACGTTTTCACTGGCACGAGTTTTCCCCATTTCAGCAGCAACTGATTGCTAATGCGTGTGAAAAACGCCGTCTGAAAATTCTTGCCGCCCGCAACGGTGTCATGGAAGAAGACTTTGGTGAAGAGCCTGACCAGGCGGATCTGTTCGTGATTCA
>JBPEXS010000141.1:0-1737 GCA_052031325.1 Thalassolituus sp.
TGAGAATCGAGCCAGCGCATCAGGTTGGCGGGAATAAAACGGCGGTTATTGAGATCAGCTGACATGCATTATCCTGCCTGGCTTTCAGAAGTCTGGCGGAAGGCATCCAGCGCACGCTGACGTGCGGATTTATGCTCGACCACGGGGTCCGGATAGTGGCACTGGCGTCGCTGCTCTGGCGACGGATTGTGCCTGGCTTTTACCGGGATACTGTTTAACTCAGGCAGGTAGCGGGCAAGAAAATTCCCTTGTGGATCAAATTTTTCTGACTGAGTTGTCGGATTAAAAATACGGAAATAAGGTGCGCCATCCGCGCCGGTCGATGCACTCCACTGCCAGCCGCCGTTATTGGCCGAAAAATCGGCATCCACCAGGTGATAGTTAAAAAAGGCTTCGCCCCGGCGCCAGTCAATCAGCAGATGCTTGGTCAGAAACATGGCTACGATCATGCGCAGGCGGTTGTGCATCCAGCCCTGCTCCAGTAGCTGTTTCATGGCCGCATCGACAATCGGATAGCCGGTTTTTGCGTCACACCAGCGTTGAAAATCCGCGTCGCTGTTACGCCATTGCACGGCGTTGGTCTCAGGTTTGAAGGGCTGGTGTTTGCACAGTTCTGGCCAGGCAACGATCAGGTGACGGTAGAACTCACGCCACACCAGTTCGCTGATCCAGGTATCAATACCGGTTTCGCCGCCAGCCAGCATGCAATGATTTTTCTGCCAGGCGGTGTAGACGCACTGGCGTGGAGACAAGAGTCCAACTGCCAGATAAAACGACAACCGGCTGGTGGCATCGGCATCAGGAAAATCACGCTGCTCTTTGTAGTAGAGAACATCGCTGTCCAGGAAGGCTTTCAGCTGGTCATGACCACTGTCTTCGTCTGCCTGCCAGAGCTCGTCGTTTTCGGCCTTGAGATCAACACCATTGGATGTCCAGATACCGAGAATGTCCTGGCTGATACTGTTGGTATTCTGAGCAGCAGGTGCGCCGCAGGGCGGTTCGCAATGATTGGCCATGGCATTCAGCCAGGCCTTTTTGAACGGGGTGAATACCTTGTACATCTGATCGTCACCCGTGAGTACTTCACCCGGAGGTATCAGGCACTGATCGTGAAATTTATTGACGTTGATATGGCGGTCACTGGCCCAGCGGGATAACTGAATATCGCGCTGGCGCTCATTGAGCTCGTACTCAATATTGAAATCGATTTCGCTGAAGGCCAGTGTTTCCAGCAGACTCTGCAGTTGCGACAGACATTCGGCAAAGGTATCGCCGGGTGCGATCAACAGCGGAATACCAACGCCATCAAGCGCTGATCTGAGATTCACAATCGCCTGGCGGTAAAGATTGATGCGGCGTGGCCCAAGGCCGTGTTTCTGCCACTGAGCTTCAGGCGCGAAAACCACCGCGACGGTGCTCTCTTCATCGTCGCGGCGGGCGAAAGACAGAGCAGGGTTATCGTGTATCCGCAGATCATTGCGGAACCAGACAAGACGGGTCATAAGACAGAATGGCCGATGATTAGAGGCTGTTGCGTAAGCCCAGTTCATAAGGATGAGGGTTCAGATACACTTGCTGAATGGCATAGGCGTGCTGTTCCTCATGGCGGTTAAGGTGGTGCTTGAGCAGGGTCAGAGGCACGACCAGAGGGATGATGCCATCGTGATATTCATTGATCAGGTTACGCAGTTCCTGCTTATCAGCTGATGACAGATTTTTCTTCAGGTATCCCTGCAG
>JBPEXS010000142.1:0-1050 GCA_052031325.1 Thalassolituus sp.
TGATGGACGATCCGACCGAAGTATTTGTTGCTGCCCGCGCCTACAAAGGCCTGCCAACGGATGACTTCAGCAAATCCGCCATGGAAGAAGCCGCCGCCGTGGTTTCTGCCGTACGTCCGCACATCCGTTATTTCCATAGCTCACAGACCATCAATGATATGGCCAATGGCGATATCTGTGTGGCCCATGGGTATTCCGGTGACATGCTGCAGGCCAGCGATCGTGCGGCTGAAGCTGAAAACGGCGTTGAGGTGCAGTACGTTGTACCGAAAGAAGGTGCTGTGGTATGGACCGATGTGATGGTGATTCCTAAAGACGCGCCCAACGCGGCTGAGGCCAATCAGTTCATCAATTACCTGCTGGACCCGGAAGTGATTGCCCCCATCACCAACTACGTTGCCTACGCCAACGCGAATGCCGCTGCAACGCCTCTGGTCGATGAAGAAGTGCGCAGTAACCCAGGCGTCTATCCGGCAGAAGCCACTATGGAAAAACTCCTGGTGCTGAAAACACCGAGTGATAAAGAATCCCGGACCATGAACCGTCTGTGGACACGTGCCAAAACCGGCCGTTGATACTCAGCGGAGTTACACGCTCTTGCCAGTGATCGTCTGGTCATGAGCTCTGTCAGATTGAAACCGGGCAGCCGCCCGGTTTTCATTAGTGGCGGCCAAACCGACACGACTTTTCCAAGCAGTCAGGAGAACACCCACCGATGAGCCAATCCCGTACCCTCAGCAGCCAGAGCTGGTCGGCACCGGAAGAAGAACCCATCGTCCGCATTGAAAATGTGACTAAGCGATTTGGCGACGTGTACGCCGTCGACGATATGTCACTGGATATCCACCGCGGAGAGTTCTTCTCTCTGCTGGGGGCCTCAGGCTGTGGTAAAACCACCCTGCTGCGCATGCTGGCAGGCTTTGAAACCCCGACGTCCGGGCGCATCCTCATCGATGGGCAGGATATGACAGCCGTCGCACCCTATAACCGCCCGGTCAATATGATGTTTCAGAGTTATGCGCTGTTTCCGCACATGACCGTGGCTCAGAA